>JAHIPG010000013.1 GCA_018894775.1 Nanobdellota archaeon | reverse complement strand
TCAAAGTTATACCCTATTTTAAAATATTTTGAGAAGAATTCTCTCATAATATTCAGGAATTTTTCTGTTGTAGGATCTTTTTGTAGTTTTCTTAGTCTGAAAATAGCCAACCTTTTGATATCTTTTGTTATTACATAGTCCAGTTCTGTTTCTTTCTTTTCTATGCTTAATTTCTTGGCATATTTGACATAGAGATATATAGCAATTATGAGTAGTATAACAAATACCCCTATTATGATATAATTTATCTCGAATCCCGCTTTGCTTTTTTCTATGGCTTCTCGTTCTGGTTCCTCTTTCTTTTCTCCTAGTGATAAGTCCATTGATACACTGGGAATATATCCCAATTCAACATTTAAATCAAGCTCTTCATTTATGCTCATTTCAAGTTTATTTTTATCTATACTTATAGATAGATTTTTTATCTCTTCTCTCTTTATATCTTTTATAAAATCAAGTATTCTCGGATCGATTGTCCATTCAAATAATCTTACTAGTTCTTCATCCCCCACTTTTCTCAGATACAGAGTCTCTGGAATAGGCGGTAAGTAAATAGGCGGTAAGTATTTTGCTGCTAGTTCTATTTGGTTTGTTTTAGCTATAGATTCATTTTTTCTGAAAAAGATAACTTCTGAACCTTCCCATACAGGTCTTGCTGCTAGTGTAGCTATACCTGTGTTTTGATTAATGTTTACGATTACATTTAGGCTGCTGCTTGTAATGTAGTACTCGCTTTCGCCAAGATATTTTTTAAGATCTATTGTTGTATTTTTTCCAAAAGAATGGAACATTACACTTAATTCATCTTGATATCCTGCAATCACACCTGATACAACCATTATAAAGAAAACTATACAGATGAATACCGCTTTTTTCATAATAACTTATGTGGGTCTGTTGTTCTTAAATAATTTTCTATTGAATTAATGTGCCTTTATAGTAAGTGATATAATTTAGTATTTTCTTAAAGTTTTTTTCGTTTTGTTCTTTTTTATAATCTTTTAGAATATTGATTACCTTTTTTTTGTCTATATGTATATTTTTTTTATCTAATAGTTTTTTCATGTTGCTGGATGTTAAGAATTGGCAGAATTGTGTGACATTTTTAGGACTTTTAGTTTGCTTGCATCTTTCAAAATCTATCATCTTTATCTTTTTCCCGATTATGATATGTTTTGTAGGTCTTTGCAACTCTTTTTTATTTACTTCTAATTTGTCTAGAATCATGCATTGTTTTAATACAACTCTTATGGCTTGGAGTATTTCTTTTTTGTTGTGTTCTTCCAGCCAGTCCATTATTCTTTTGCCTTCTAAGAATTCACAAATCATGTAATCTTTTCCTTCGCTGTATAATTTTGGACCTATAGCATATTTTTCTAGTTTTTTTAGCCATCTGGTTTCGTTTTTTATTATGTTTGGAGGTGATCCTTTTTTTGCTATTTTCATTACAGCAGACTTTCCTTGATACAACCCTTTATAGACTACAGACCTTTTTCCTTTAGCCAGATATTCCTTATTTTTTAGCATTTTACCTTATTATATTAATAGAAAATTATTTAAATTCGTTGCCCTTAATTTATCCTACAGAGGGTGAACTATAAATGAATAAAAAAATAATTATATTGGTCTTATTCCTAGTTATTTTTTCTTTTAACGTTAGTGCGAGAAGGGCTGAAAATTTTAGCGCTTCAGATGCTTATGGATGGCTTCTCCAGCAGAGTGAGGAAGGAGCTTATAATAATGATATAGTTGATACGTCTGCTGCTTTCTTGGCTCTTGATGTGGCAGGAGGCTTGGCAACAGCAGAGAAAGAATACATTGTTACTCAGATGAATGATAATAATTGTTGGCCTAAGGCAGGTTGTAAGATTGAAGATACTGTTTGGGCTATGTTTGCTTTACATAAGTATGGTGAAACTGAGATGGTTACAAGTGCTGAAACCTGGCTGAAAAAGGCTCAGACACCAACCCTCACAGGAGGCAATTGGATATTACAGATTGATACTCCTGATTCTGGCACTTGTAAATTAACTTATTCTAAAGGGGAGACAGAATTCACTAAAGATATTGAGGTTGATGCTGGCTCATTCCCTGGTTGTGGAGGAAAGACATTTTTTGATCTTAAGAACTGTATTGAGTCTGGGTTGTTGAGTACTTATGCATCTTTAGAGTTAGGTGTGGATTGTAGTAATTTAGGTAGTGCAAAGATTTCGATTGCTTATAATTCTGGTTCATCTTATTATCTTTATGAGGAAGTGAGTGAAAAGACAGCAACTTTGATTGTTAAGAATGGTTGTTTTGGTTCTGTGTATAAAGATCCTTCCTGTGGTTATTATTCTTCATTGTATGCGGAATGGATATTCAATGAGATTGGGCTTTCTTTAAGTTCTGAACTTTACTTAAGAGAAGATTATGATGATAAGAATGCTATCCAGAATGCTTTGTTGTATGAGATATATAAGGATAAGGAGTATGCTGCCCAGCTTGTAAGTCTTCAAAAGAGTGATGGCAGTTGGAATAGTAAGGCTTTGGATACAGCCTTTGCTATCATAGCATTAAGAGAAAATGGTGGATATTCTCAATACGTTGAAAAAGCTAAGGACTGGTTGAAAGAGAGACAGCAAGAGGATGGTTCTTGGGAAGGGGAAGTTTTCACAACAGCAATGGTGCTTTACTCTTCTTTCTATTCTGGAACTGAGCTTCCTAGCTGTACTGATGGTGTTAAGAACCAGGGTGAAAGGGGTATTGACTGTGGAGGGCCTTGTGAGTTTGATCCATACGATGATGATTGTTGTTTCAACGCAGAAAAAGATGACGAAGAAGATGGTATTGACTGTGGGGGCAAATGTGAAGAGTGTGCTGAATTAGTATGTGATGATAGCGGGACATGTGATGAAGCACAAGGAGAGAATTGTTATAATTGTCCTAATGATTGTTTATCTTGTGAGGATCTTTGTAGTAACGCTGTAAAGGATACAGCTTCTGATGAGGAGAATGTTGATTGTGGAGGGTACTGTCCATCTTGTACAGCAAATGTCTGTAACAATGATGGTAACTGTGAGTATGACTTAACTGAAAGATATAGTGATTATACTGACAATGAGGATAGCGAGAATTGTCCTAATGATTGTTACTGTGGTGATGGTATATGTGATGATTATGAACAGGGTTCTGGTGAATGTACCGCTGACTGTGGTGCATCTGCTTTTGATGCTGAATGTGGTGATGGTACCTGTGACGAAGGAGAAGATATTAGCTGCCCTGATGATTGTACAGGGGATTATATTTGTAATAATGACGGTTCTTGTGACTTGGATATTGGTGAAGATTGTGATTGTAGCGATTGTGAGGAAGAAGATTTTTGTACAGGTGAAGGTGGTGGACTTAAGTGGATATTAATCTTGCTTGTGATAGTTCTTCTTGGTGGTGGAGGATACTTCTTGTTCACAAAGATGAAAGGTAAGCCTAAACAGGGAGAACCTTCATTCAAATATGGCAGTTCTTTTAAGCCAGGCTCATTTG
>JAHIPG010000137.1 GCA_018894775.1 Nanobdellota archaeon | reverse complement strand
GCTTTTGCTGAGAAACTGGGGAAGGATTTCTCAAAGTAACAAGTTGAAAAACGGATACAGTAATATCTGTTTTTAATAAAAAACAATATAACACAATAAAGCAATATGAGGAACTGATAGTATGCCTAAAATCAAAGCAGTTGCATTCGACCTTGACAGCACACTTATAGACTTCATAAAACTGAAAAAAATCTGCTGCGAGCAGGCAGCATCAGCAATGGTTGATGCAGGATTGAAGATGTCTGTTGAGTATGCCTCAGAAAGACTTATGAAAACCTATTTTGATGTAGGAATAGAATCAGACAAGGCATTTTCTATATTTCTTTTTGATGCACTTGGGAAAATAGATGACAGGATACTTGCAGCGGGCATTCAGGCGTATCTTAAGACAAAGAATGCTTTCCTTGAACCATATCCAAAGGTTATACCCACGCTTATTGCTCTGATAAGGAAGGGATACAGGCTTGGTGTTGTTACGGATGCGCCCAGGTTGAAGGCTTATCAGAGATTGTCTGCTATGAAGCTCGTTCATTTCTTTGACATTGTTGTAGCGAAGGAGGATACTGGTAAAGGAAAATATGATGAGATGCCATTCAAAATGCTTTGCGAAAAACTGGATGTTAAACCAGATGAGGTTATAATGGTTGGAGACAACCCCAGCAGGGATATAGGAACACCTAAAAGGATGGGGATGAAAACCGTTCTCGCAAAATACGGGCAGCAGAAGCCTCAATCAGATCTAGGAACAGATAAACCAGACTACGAGATAAAAGATTTCTCAGAGCTGCTGGAGATATGCTAAAATATAATAGCTCTGAAAAAGATAAATATTTTGATGAAAACATCAGTTGAACACTTGCTATCAAAAGAAAATATAAGTCCGGAGGATATTGAGAAAGAGGTTGATTTTCTGCAGAAAGCCCTAGCAGATGCAAGGAAAACCGGAAAAATAGATATCACTACCTATCTGGATGTTGGTCCTGTTACAACAAGCCTGCGTATGGTTGTGAGTATGATGAGGCACTGGAAACCAAAAGTCAGATACTCAGCTGAGAAGGTAAGGGATGAGCTGAGGAAAATTCACAGCAGAGTACTGGAAGTTAATCAGAAGTACCCCGGGATTGAGGAAATTATTGAGGAATACAGAAAGAAGCCTGAAAAGAAAAGAAGGATTGGCAGGCAGGTACATTTCAGAGTAGCGAAGCACAGGAAGAGGAAAGTTAAATAAAGTGGAAAACATTGTTTAAATGAGGTTAGATACTATATTGATATGAAAATATCAAAAAGCAATAAAGTAAGAAAATCTTCGCTGCCAACAGAAAATGATTTAAAAAATATTGGAGACGCCTTATCTAAATTAATACAAGTGAGGTATATATGGATAGTAAATCATCTGTGCCGAGGACTAATTCTTCATCAGTTGGACAACATAACTGGATTACTAACCAAACATCAAACATATTACTTCTCTAACGAGGAAAAGAAAGCTGGAAAAGAGCCGATTCAAGTAAACCTCTATCTAGGACTATTGAGAAAAGAAAATATCAAAATGGCGTATTCAGACAATCCTAATGAGAGAAGTTATGATTATAATTTTGTTCGAGAGACAACGCTCATTGGAAATCGCAGGGCTATACTGATGGAAATGCAAGCACATCTTGAGTACCACAAAATAAAAGAGATTTTTATAAAAAATGATTTATCCTGTGAGATTCTTGAGTTTATTAGGCAATCTAGAAATATAATTTGCCACGCAAATAGTATTATGAGTTCTTGGAATCTTAAAAGATGTGTGTGGCATGGGATTGTTATTGAAAAAAATAATCAGCCTCTAAAACTTACTGACCAAAATATACATGATTTAATTACAGAAGTAATTGAGATTTTAGCTAGACTTTACGTAGAAGGCGGGAAAGAAATTGATTATGTTTCACTCAACATGGGTTATGATATTCCGTACATAAACAAGTATATTCGGAAATTTAAAAAATAAACTTAAAAAACACATAGAAAGAACTCACAAGAAGATTAAATAAACCGCAAACCCATGCTTTTACCGGATAAAAATGTACAACTTTGGAGAGCACAGAAAGAAGTATTCGTTTCATCCTAAAGAATTAAATATTTTGAAAGGAGCAATCACCGAGAGGCTGGTTAACCGTTACATAGATAATGTTCTAATTCCCAAACTTAAAAAAGATTTTGACATCGTTTTCGTAGCCTTTGGCTCGCGCGGGTCCTACTTTGATTTGTCAGCCCCACTGCGTCGGTTTTCAAATTCATACTCTGCTTCGTTCGACCCGCTGCATCCAGTTTCACTTCCATTAAGCTTTATTGATGCTGCGATACTACAAGGAAAAAGAATTAACTGGAAAAAAGCGTGGAAAGAGGAGGGGGGTGGGAGAATAGAAATATATAATGCATCAGGCGAGGAAATACCACTAACTGACGAACGGCTTAAAAGCCATAAAGAAATGCGGAAAGATTACCATATAAAAAATGCTACTATACATATTCCGAGGAAGATTTTGGAAATGTTTTGGAAAAAGGTGTTTACCCCAATTCAGATTTGTTTGACAAGACCGTCAGGTTATTATCGCTTCTCGAAGTTGCTACAGATGGGATTTTGTTCAAGCTAAATAAAGGTGGGAGATTCCGCAACGCTAAAACACATTTGAGGCGGAGTACCGTCCCGTTCTCTTTGGAAATATTTAAAGGAATGCAGGTGCCAAAGGAGATTTCAGTTGCTTCAGGGGAGATGGAAATAATTGAGATCAAAGCAGATAAGTCTTACATCGTCTTCAGTCAGAAGGAGAGCTATAAAGCCGCTGTTAAAAAAGGTTACCCCCTGCGTTACTTTCACGTCAACTTCATTTCTTTTGAAAACAATCAATTTGAAATCCAAGAAAGGCTTATTCTAAAAGCAGATGAAATAGATACTCTGCGCTCAGCAACTAAGAAATCCTAACGGACTGTCGTTTGAAATGCTGTTATATTCCTCCCGCACTTCGCGCAAAATTTCGGCAGGGGGGTGAAGATTTTAAAACATTTTGTGCGACGACGGGAGCAGACGGGCGTGAGTGAGAGTTTTTCGCGGAAATGAGAGAATAAGGGTTAGTTGATGGGATATGAAGAGCAGGCGCAAAATTAAATAGAAGGCAAGAGTATGCATCCATTATGGGAAGAATGGATAGAACACAGTTGTGTTAGTATAGGTTGGAAATATCTATATAAACTAAAAATGTAAAGAGGAGATTAGACAGATGATTACTAAACATGTTGAAAGGTCTGCTGTAAATCAATTTCAAGTACTAGTTCATGACATAATACTGGAAAAATCATTAAAGTTTAATGACACGCCCATTGTAGATTCTAGAATATTAGCAAAAGAGCAGCAGTATAGAGCAGGTTATCCGGATTTTATATTGATGGATAAAGGAGGTAAAGGGGGCTTTTTAATTGAGTTTAAAGATACTTCATGGCACCCATATGATCCGGAGGTTGTAGAAGATGCTTTTCTTAAAGCATCAAGACTTAATCTAAAATATTTTGGAACTTGTAATTTTAATAAACTTGTAATCTGGAAAGCTGACCTTGATGTTCCTTTGATGGAAAAATATGTTTTAGAATATGATTTAGTCAAACTGAGGACCATAAATGATCTAAAATCTCCAATTATAATCTCACAATTGAAGAAAAGACTTGGTGAGGTTATTCCCGAATTAGAAAGAATCTATTATGGCAAAATAATAATTAAAAAGAAACCGATTGATGAATTTTTTATAGAACTATTAAGGACAGCAATAGACACGTTTTCTTTTTCTATTAGTGCTGAAGTCCAAAAAAACTTTAAGACAAAAGAAAAATTTAAAGAGGACATCCTAGCTTGGTTTTTAGAACATGGCTGGAAATTCGAAGACAACTTAGATAATTATGACAAAATTTCTAAACAATATTTATTACTATTAGTCAATAAAATGTTGTTTTATAACGCTCTAAGAGTACACCACCCCGACTTAGAAGAGATAAGATTTACAAAAGATGAAGACTCGACCAAGTTTAATGAGGAATTAAAGAAATATTCAGCAAGCGTTTTAAAAATCGATTATGAGTCAATATATAGCACTAACTTTATAGAAAGCATACCTATTCCAGATGAAATAATCCCTAGATTAGCCTCATTCATAAATAGCCTTTCAGATAAATATGACTTTTCAAAAGTCAATTATGATATTATGGGAAGGATATTTGAAAATTTGATTCCTTCTGATGAAAGACATAAGTTAGGGCAATATTTTACAGACTCAAATATTGTTGACCTTATAAATGGATTCTGTATTAGAAGTCCTGACGACTTAATTTTGGACTCTAGCTGTGGAGCAGGTACTTTCTTGGTTAGAGCCTATAATCTTAAGAAGATGTTATACCCTACAAAAAAACATGAAGAGATAATACAAGAATTATATGGTTTTGATATATCTAAATTTGCTTCGCATCTAACCTCGATTAATTTAACTATCAAAGATTTATCAGCAAAAGAAAGTTATCCAAGAATAATTAATGATGATTTTTTTAATATAAGACAAAACCATATATTTAAAGAATATTTTAAATCAAAAAGTTTGTCTGGAAAATTAGTTAATGTAAAAATTCCTTTGATGGATTGTTTAGTAGGTAATCCTCCCTATACTAGACAAGAAGAGCTCACTCAAACATTTGGTATAAAATATAAACAAAAGTTAAGTAATATCATCAAAGGAGAGTTTGGAATTACTGTAGATGGTCAGGCTTCTATTTATGTACATTTCTTTATTCATAATACAACTTTTCTGAAGGAGAGAGGAAGATTTGGTTATATAACTTCTAATTCTTGGCTAGATGTTACTTATGGAAAGACTTTAAAAAAGTTTTTCTTGGATAACTATAGAATTTTAGCTATAATTGAAAGTGGAATTGAAAGATGGTTTGAATATGCAGATATTAACACTTCTATAATAATACTAGAAAAATGTTCTGAGAAGAATAAAAGAGATAATAACCTTGTTAAATTTGTTCAATTTAAGGATAAACTTGAATCCTATTTTTCCCATGTAGAAGCGTCTGAGGAGTTAGAGATAACATTAAAAAGAGAAAAAAAGAGATATAATGAAATTATTTCATTAATAAAAAAGATAAACAAAGGAGATTTATTCTTAGAAGATATTTCTATAAAAATAATACCTAAGAAACAAAAAGAATTATATGATGAAAAAAAATGGAGTCTTTACCTCAGAGCGCCTAAGATTTATTTTGATTTGATAAAGTCAGACTATATGACTCGATTAGATAAAAGAATCAAAGTAGTTGGAGGAATGATTACAGGAGATAATGATTTCTTTTATATAGACAAATCAAAAAGAACACAATATGGACTGGAAGAAGAATATCTTTTACCAGTTATAAAGAGCCCAAGGGATATAAAATCTATCCTAATAAACTCCAAAGAACATAAATATTCTATTTTGAATGTAACAGAACCAAAAAGTAAATTGAAAGGTACGCAGGTTTTAGGCTATATAGAAATGGGGGAAAGAAGCAAAATTAATAAAAAGCCCACTTTCAAAGGGAGAGACCCCTGGTACAAAATAAATTTAAAAAAAGCACATCTTCTCTGGGTTGATTTGAGGGGAAACAGACATACAACCCACTTTAATGAGAAGCTTCTACCATTTGAGCATAATTTTTATGGGCTTGAAACAATAAAGGAGTCCGACAATAAAATTTATTGCGCTTTATTAAATTCTACGTTAACATGGTTCTACATAGAGGTTCTTGGAAGAAGGGGTTTGGGGGGTGGCGCCATCAGATTGGTAAAAGATGATATTGTAGATTTCCCTATAATCGATGCAGAAAAATTAACAAAAAGTCAAAAAGATAAGATTTTATCTTTATTTGAACCTATGTCAAAAAGAAATATAAAAAATTGTGAAGAAGAATTGAAAGAAAAGGATAGGATCAAACTAGATTCATATCTATTTAAGATTCTAAAATTTGATAAAAAACAAATAAAAGAAATCTATTCTAAAACAAGAGAGTTAGTAAAAGCTAGATATCAGATTGCTTCAAGTCTTGAAAACAAAAAAGATACTAAAACTCTATCTGAAGAAGCGATTATAGAGAATGTCATAAACGAGATTGACAAGTCTAAACTAAAAGAGTTTCCAAATGATTTTATAAACCCTAAAACTAAAACTAAAGAAATAGAATTACCTAAAGCAGATAATGTATTTGTCGCATCGGATCTTCTATACGGTTTTTATGTTAAAGCAGATGATAAAATAATCAAAGCAGAATCTGTGAGTCAAGCAAATTATATCAAATTTTTAATATTAAATAAAAAACAAATAACTATTATTCCTTATGATAAAGATGAACTCCGCAGAATAACTAAAGATTATTCTAACATTCTAAAAGAATTGGAAAAGTCAATAAAGAAGGCATTAAACTTTTATACGTCTAATAGTAAAGTTAAAAATAAATTAGAACCCATCATCTTTAAACGGTTGTTTGATTAATATGTATAGACCCTCAAAATATAAGGAACATAATTATTCATTGGAAAGATTCGTTAAGTTAGTAAATAGTAAAAACAATTTTAGAATAAAGATGAGTCTAAGAAAAAATGAGAATTTTAGAGATGATGGGGTTATAACTTTTGAAGATGGCAACTCCATAATTTTTGATTGGGAGAAAAGAGATGCTCATTGGACGGGTGACCGATTTCCATTTTCAGAACTAGGGCAATTTGAGAGAAAGCTTCAAAAACAAGAAATCAAACTTTCAATCCAATGCAATAAAGAAGAAAAAACATTTGCTATTGGATGGCATGAAGATTGGTTAAAGGAAAACAAGATTCGAAGAAATCTAGCTACAAACAATGTCGATGAATCTGGAGTTGTAAGATACACTTCTAAATTTAAAGTTTACAGTTATGATGAAATAGACAAGTTTATGGATGTTATTATTAAAGCTTTTAAGAAAAGCGCTTTTAACTACAGATCCTTTGAAAAACCGCGGCTCTGGTTCCTAAGCATCTTGTATTAAATATTTTGTGCCAGATGTGCCGAAAAAACGATGCTAGTGTTGCGTAAAGCTCTATTAAAATAAGAATTAAAAAATCAACTGTGTAATCACATCCTGAACCTTAGCAGGTCGTCTCTCCATCAGCCGCTCAAAAAAAATAGTTTAAGCGTAAACTTAATGTAGTATTGAGTAAATAGGTATATTGTTTGATTATGAGAAACAACAACAGAGGACTGGTGGTGTTTTTTACTATAGCGGTTCTGCTACTTACATCATGTTCCTCATTAACTGTTGGTGATGTATCAGAAAAAAAAGTAGAAAAAGAAAAAGTAGAAGGAGGAGGGACTGGAATTGTTTTCTTGGAGACTGTGGTGGAAACAGAAAAAACCATAAAGACCATATTAGAGGATGTTCTTATTGTTGAGGTGTATTATGATACTTATTTATCCTACGAGCCTGAAGAATACGTAACAATATTTAACAAAGGCTCAGGGGCGGTGAATGTTACAGGTTGGAATATCACAGATCAGGAAGGAACGGTAACGTTCCCTGGCAACACGAACACAACGCTATTTCCTGGTGACTATTTTTTTGTGACAGGAAACGCTAGTGCGTTCAAGGAGGAAACAGGAAAAGTAGCGGATTTTGAGTATGCTGTTGATTCTGATCCGGATGTGCCTCAGATGACCATATCAGGTAGCCTTGCTCTGGCAAACACCGGTGATGAGGTATTACTCAAAAATCAGACAGTGGTGGTTGATGTTATTATTTACGGTACCAGCACCTATGCAGATGCGGGATGGACAGGACCAGCTGTGGCGGATGTTACCGAAGGACACCTGCTAAAAAGAAACAGGAATGAAACCACAAACCAGTACATTGACACGAACACAAGTGAGGACTGGACAAATATTAGGGGATACTGGGTTGGCCAATCAGACTTCCCATACCAAACCATAGATTTCACTGGTAATGTGACTGTATTTAGTTCACCTGATAGCAGCTACCAAACCATTATAGATGAGCTGGACAATGCAACAGAGAGTATTTTTTTGAATGTGTATGAGTTCACGAATCCTTACTTGTCACAACGATTGGTGAATGCAAGCAACAGGGGTGTGGATGTGAAAGTCTTCCTGGAAGGCGGACCAGTAGGGGGTATTGGTGATGATGAGAAATGGATAACACGCCAATTGTATGAGAACGGCACAGAGGTTCGTTTTATGATAACCAACGACACCTTAGATATCCATGATAGATACAGCTACAACCATGCAAAATACTGCATCATAGACAACCAAACAGTTTTTCTAACCTCAGAAAACTGGGCATATACAGGGATACCAGTCAACAACACATTCGGCAATCGTGGATGGGGCATTGTTGTTAGGAACAGCAGCATTGCAGATTATTTTGCGGATGTGTTCTTTGAAGATTATGATCCTGGCAGGAAGGATAGTTACCCATACACACCAGGGGACCCAAAATATGGTGAACCAACACCAGGGTACGAAATAGACAAAACAATACCAACAAACAGCTACCCGCAGAACCTGTTCCCAAGTGAAACCATACAAGGGGATTTTACAGTGTCCCCTGTACTCTGCCCGGACACATCAACGTTAGAGACTAAAAGCATAATCAGCATGATAAACACCGCCAAATATTGTGTTTATGTTGAGCAGATGAGCTGTGGTGAGAACTGGACATGGTACGGCGACCACCACCCCAATCTCTACTTAGAGGCAGCAATTAATGCATCACGTCGTGGCTGTAAGGTAAGAGTCCTGCTGGGCAGCAAATATAACTGGAGTGATACCGGTAACTGGGAGACCGTAATGCACCTTCGGAACATCAGCCGTGATGAAGGCCTTGACCTTGAGGCGAAACTAATAGACCTAAACTATTTGAAAGTGGATAAAATCCATAACAAAGGCGTAATCGTAGACACTAATAAAACACTAATCAGTAGCATAAACTGGGGATACAACAGTGTAACAAATAATAGGGAAACAGGAGTTATTGTTGAGAACAAAAAAGTAGCAGAGTTCTATACGAAGATATTCATGTATGATTGGAACACCAGCACAGTTACGATAAATCTTACAGAAGGTTGGAATTTTATAACATTACCATTGGCACCCTATACCATATTCACATCCGAACAACTCACAGAGAATATAGAGAACTGTACACACATTACAGAGTGGAACAGCACAAAACAAAACTTTACCTTATACACCGCAGGAGTAAATGAAAACAATTTCAATATCAAAACAGGAAACGGATACATGGTTTATGTCACAAGCAACAGCACACTCACAGTGCAAGGCGATATCATCATTAATGTTACAATGCAGCTCAAAACAGGGTGGAACAGCATAGGCAGGTTCAAAGAGGATGCAGACCATGTTGATCCCTGGGCGAAAAACATCACCAACTGCACAACAATTGCATACTGGAACAACACAATAGGAAGATTCATTACTCACCCAGTAGGCATAGGTATAAGTGATTTTGTGCTTAGAAAAAATCAAGGATACCTAATATGGGTTAGCAGTGATGAAACATGGGTGAATCCCTGGCCGTGACATCTTCCTACTTCTTCCCTTTTTTGTCTGCTATAGTTAACATTTATTAGAGCAACAGAAACAGTTTTTGAGAACAAGAAGTATGTGTGCGGGGGGAGGAGGTGGCAGGATATCCGTCTTTCATACAAAAGACAGGTTTTGATGGAAACACCATCTATGGAGAAAAACAGAACCCCGTTTTCCTCTCCCCACAAAAACAGGGAACATATTCTGAGAATTTAAAGGTTTACCCCCGCCATCATTTTTTCTATGGTTAGGCACCACAAAACATATAAGGTAGTTAGGCACTACACATATACTGATGTTCCTGAGGAGTAAGAGAATAAAAAAACATGATTACTACTACATAGTAAAAAACACCAGGACCAGAGATGGTGTGCGGCAGAAAGTAATAGAATACAAAGGAAGATTAGCGCCTGTAGAGGTAGAGGAACTACAGCAAAGACTCAAAACCCTCAGGAAAACACGAAACAAGCCTAAAAGACGCAGGGGATGAAAGATACAGGAGGGAAGTAGTAGGATGGGAAAACACAAACAACACAACAATATGCAGCAACTAATCCTGGAAGAATACCAGGACAGACCAGTAACAATAATAAGGGTAGAAGCAGCAGCTCTTGACACCGACCCAGATATGGGCACATTACCAGGATGCATCGGCATACACAACCAGCCAGAACAAGGATACGAATGTAGCACATGCTACCACCAACAATTATGCATGGAAACCACCCACGCCAACCCTTTTCTATCAAAGGGATTTTGACGTCAAAATCTCCCGACCATCGAAGAACAGGGCCTGAGAAAACCCAATGCCAACCGTAGCCGTCACTGGAGAATAAAAAGTTAGGCACTACAAAAAAGGGTTAACAAACTTAATACTACTTTTTTTTCACAACCACTTTCCCCTCTGTAAATAATATCAACTCATCCAGCCCTCTTTTGATATCACCAACGCACCTTGCACGTTCTTTTGGCTGCATTTTCGCCAGATTCACCGTAATAACTTTCATTTTATCACACAAATCCACCAGCCCGCTGTTAAGACCACTCCCTAGGACACACTTCTTCACATCCTCAAAACTGGCGGATATCTCTGCCGTGAGCATATCCTGAGTTTTAAGATCCCTGCACATATCCTTTAGCAGCAGGGTGAAGCTTTTCTTACGGTTCTTCTCCTTCAGCTGCAGTAGGGTGTTGTACATTTCTTCCGTTATCATTATCTGTTTACCCATAACCTAATCACCGTATTTAGGAAAAGGCATTGTAAGTATATAAATATAATAAATCGATAAAGTGTATAAATATATACTTATCTATAATGAGGATGGGGGGTGAGGGGCATACTCCTCAGGGGCGTAGGATTGTTGTTTACCGTCGCTAATTATGTTTTATGATGTATAAATAAAGTCTATCGATACATCATATATAATTATTGGCGGCCCTGCTACAAAAACGGCAATAAAAGTTAGGCAACACAACAACAAACTTAACAAAAGTAACAGAACATACCTAACAGACCGAACAACCGAACAGAACAAAGGTTGCATAGGAAATAAAAATAGAGAGAGATGTGTTGCAAGTGGAAAACAACACTGGTCTGCGTCTGTAAAATAGGGTGTAATGTAATAAAGGTGTAATGTGTAATAAACTGTAATGATTGTAATGTAATAAGAGAGGGGGTTGTAATAAACTGTAATAAGTGTAATGTAATAGAGGCATAAAATGTAATAGGTGTAATGAAAAACATTAGTGATTGGCGAGAATAAAAGTTAGGTACCACAAAAAAACGGAACAACCCTAACAAACCGAACAACCAAACAGAATAAAGGACGCATAGGAAATAAAAGAGAGAGTAGCGTTGCAGGTGGAAAACAACATAAAATATCCTCTGTAACAGGTGGTTACGGTTACAGGAAAGATAACATGGAATCTATAATAAATTTTACATTC
>JAHIPG010000136.1 GCA_018894775.1 Nanobdellota archaeon | reverse complement strand
GCAAATATTGCAAAAGATTCCTTTCTTTTCCCGACATTCCACACGACATGTTTGCTCTTTTCTTTCAAAGCAGCGATCAGTTTTTTGGTATCTTTTTGGTTTCGCTTCCATATGTGGAAGCAATGATGCAGGCAATAGAAGGGTATATACCTGCTATAAGTGAAAATGGCGCAGGACTTTATTATCCTGCAGAAGATGAGTACCAATTGCACCCGCTAATAACTCCACAAACAAAAAAACAGATGGCAGAAGCAAAAAACGTAATCCATGAGTATATAATTGATTACTATAAGGCAAAGTTTGAGTGGGGCAAAGACTTCGTTATAAGCATTAACCCGCCACCCAATATTTTAATAGAAGAATTTTTTAAAATTGTACAAGGTACCTTAAGGGGGCATAATATTGATTTGAATATTACTCATTCGGCGAGCGCCGTCGATATAACACCAAAGGGTATTGACAAGTTTTCAGGGCTTCAACTTCTGTTGAAAAAACTAGAAATCAGCCCAGAAGATGTTGCTGGGATTGGAGATACAAGAGGAGATTTTCCTATTTTGAAAAATGTAGGATTTTCAGCCTGTCCGAGTAACGCTACCAATGAAGTCAAAAAGATAGTTAATTATGTGTCAGATTACGAGAATGGTGATGGCGTAGTCGACATAATTAAGCATTGTATAATCTTAAATCAATATTAATATTAACCATGCATCAAACTATTTTTTGGATGATATGATCTCATCAATTCCTTCTTCAAGAGAATATTCAAATTGGTATCCCAAACTCCTTATTTTCCTTGTATCAGCCAAGGTATGGTCAACATAATTCTTTATTGGCATTTCAATATGTGTAGGCTTTAGATTTGTATTCAATTTATTGTTCAAGATATTCACAACGTCATTAAAGCTATACGAATTCCCAGTTCCAACATTAAACACATCGTATTCAAATTCCAAGTTCATTAGTAATAAACAAGCTTTAACTACATCTTTAACAAACACAAAATCGCGTTTCTGTGTCCCATCTCCGTAAATAATTGGAGATTTACCTTTTTTCATTTCCCAAAGAAATTGTGATACTATATTAGCGTACTTGCCTTTCGCTTCTTCATGCGGACCATAAACAGAAAAGAATCTTAGACCAACTGATTTAACGCCATATAGAACATTATAAAGTTTCGCAATTCTTTCAATACAAAATCTTGCTTCTGTATAATAATCCGTAACTTTTATATCCATGTTTTCATTATGTGGTGGTTGCAATCCATTATAGAGAGAAGAAGAAGAAGCGAAAATAACCTTTTTAACTTTTTCTTTTTTTGCATATTCAAAAACGTTAATAGAACCATTAATAGCTTCTCCAACTAGGAGTGGATTTTGCTTATACATTGGGGAAGAGGAGGGAATACCTAAGTGAAATATAATATCCACTTTAGGAAGTTTGAGTTTGCAAATATTGTTACATGAATCATTGATAATTTTTATTTTCTCTTTTGCTTCTTTAAGGTTATCTAAACTTCCACTATGAAGGTTATCTAGTACTATTACACTATTTTCTTTAATAAGTTCTTCAACTAAGTTTGATCCTATAAAACCTGCTCCACCGGTCACTAATATTTTCATATTTATTACCTCATCAATAGAAATAATCACTTAAAGTATTTTATCTAACGATATATCTATCGATTAAACGGATTCCACGATTCCACGTCCAGTACATGATCCGAAAGGAAAACGCCCACAGCACGGGTACAGGATCGTTTTTCTATCTCGCACATCCCAAAACATATTGCAGGGAGCGTATTCTTTCCTTCGGGTTCGATGAGTATGTTCTCTTTGGGAATTTCAATCCCGAGTTCCTCCATCTGTCCTATAACAAAGAACTTCTGGGATTCATTGGTAACGAAAATATCGGAGAACTCGGATATTTTGAGAACCGCAGCATTGCAGAGTCGAACCAGTTCGGGTATTATAAAGAAGACGGGTTATTCTGGATGTCCATCGACACTACAAAAGACCTTGAAGAGATACAAAAAGAGTATGCCAACAGACCAGATAAGCCATGGGGTTACGAGAAAATCTTGATCAACACTGAGAAATACCTGACAAAGGAACTGTTTATTTTTGAGGGCTACAGTACCTCCTTCCATTATCACGAGAAAAAAGATGAAACCATGTACATAATCAGCGGCTCAGGATATATCGAATTTGAAGAACGCAAGGAATATTTTGGACGCAACGATACCACCAGGATAAAACCCAACACCCCGCATGCCATCGTAGCTACTGAAAACACGGTTTTGCAGGAGGTGAGCACACCTCACCCGGATGATACCACGCGCATCAGAGATTATTATGAACGATAGCATCAAGGTTGTCATTTCAGCAATTTCAGGCACGGTGAAATAAATGGAGATACTGGTCACTGGAAGAACGGGGCAGACTCCGTGGTGAAGCTCTCCTG
>JAHIPG010000135.1 GCA_018894775.1 Nanobdellota archaeon | reverse complement strand
TTATTACGGAAAACATTGAAAATGTTTTCCTAATATTTCAGGAAAAACCTCTGGTTTTTCCGTGAAATCAACGTAAAATCTCCACCGAAAAACTTTCGGTTGCAAAGTTTACTCAAAATTCTGTTAAATTTTGTTCTAAAGGCGATTTTTAAAAGAAAAAAATTATTTTATCATATAACATTAATTTCTCTCTAAAAACACATTGCCAGATTGCAAAAAGCTGCTGTAAAGGTAGGCGCAGATGCACACACTGGTAGTTTGCTGTAATTGTTTTTCGGCATTCTGGCATAAAAATTCAAATACAGGATGCGAGAGACTCAGAATGGCATCATAACAAGCTTTTATATCTTCTTATTCTCATGCCCAGTTTGGAAGCAAAAATTATGATAGAACCAAAGATTAACCTTCCTGAAAGTGCTGCCGGAATAGTGGCACTTGTTGGTGCTATTGCAGCTGTCGTAGGAGCTTACTTAATGAATCTCTACATAGTGGGTGTAGGGATACTGCTAGTTGTTATCTCGTTATATTTTTGGTGTTTTTGTCATCAAAAAGGAAGTTGCAAAAATTTGAAACAACGCTGAACGCTTTCTCCTCTTTTTATTTTCTTTATTTTTAATCACAAATTATATATCTTATGAAGTTATATATACACAAAGTTGATATGACGGCTTCCGCCGGTGGTGTCTATGTCCTCATTTGTCAAGATAATAAAACAAGATATTAATGCAGCATGTAAGGCATTAGAAGAAGACGAGTTTGACCTCATGAATATTTTTGCGAATCGCATAACAAGTAATGCATATTTTATTGATAATAAAAGATTGACTCTACCAGGGGTGCTAATAAAAGAAGTTGCCTTCGATTTTATATCCCTTAGAAAAATAAAGGGGGATATATCTTCTATAAAAAGTATCGGTAAAGATTTTTGTGACCGATTAAAAAAACTAATACATGAAGAGAACGTAGAAATTATAGGTATGTGGAAATCGTTTTATGAGTATAAAACTAAAGTCAGAAAATTACAGGTTACAAAAATAGAACAAAATATATATACTGATAATATCGAATTCTGTGATGCTGTAATAACGAAATTAGTTACAAGTGTCAATGATGAACAACTTAAAAAAGCCGTTAATGGGGAAACACGATTAATAAAGGGATTTATTAATGAAATTGGGCGGGTAATTTCTGTACACGGAACAAAGCCGTCACAACTCTCATTTCTTATATTATTAAAAATGTTAGACCGTAACATAGATTATTTAACATATATGCCTAAAAAAGCAGACAGTGATGTAGAAGAGATTATGAAATTAGCAAAACAAGTGTTCCAATTCTGGTCATCTTCAAAGTCAAAGAAAGAAGATGATATATATACAGAAGCAACAGATATACTTGGAAATCTAACTATCCTTTGGAGAAAGAAATTCATATCTTACTTAGATCCTTATAGGCATATTGTTGCAGAAGAGAAGAACGTCGAAATCTTACCCCTAGAAGCAAAAAAGAAGATTGGAGAAACGATTGCAAAAGCAATTCAAAAAGAAGTTACTCATTGAAGTGAGAAATATGGTAAACGAAATCATAGAAGCATTTCAAATGGCGTGTTCCAATAATCCTGATTTGCAGATGGAAGATGTAGAAAAAATCTTTATAGATGAAATTGAGAATATTCTCCCAGAAATAATTAAGCAAATCAATCTGCCTCCGAAACAAACACTGTTAGATAGACGTAAAGAAGAATTTCATTTAAAAAGAATGAAAAGCAAATATAGAGAAAAACGAGTAAAAAGAACGCAACCAAGAGAGATTCTTATTGAGGGTTTAAGAGTTGTACAATATCATCTTAATGGGCATGATACACAATCAAACATGCTCTTTGATATTAATGATAGTAGAGGTATGCTATCGAACGATGGGGTTCAAATATATGACTCACATAGTAATTTTGATCAATCCCCAATTAGAAGGGTTAAAGATTTAATCGAAGAAGATAGAGGAAATACCTGGAAACAAATACGTCTTAGAAATATAGCGCAAGAAGAATACAAACCCCTGGGTCTTGATTCAGGATTAACACTTGAACATATGCAGCGAATATCATTACCACCAAATATTAAGATTGTTGTTGAAAGTAGCGTAAAACGAAAATGCAAAAAAGACACACTACTCAAGGAGCTTATCGATATTATTAAACATGAAGTTGTAAACATACCTGAGCTCCAAAATAAGAATTATGATGTGAAATTATCAATCGTTCGTGATATCGAATTACCAGAATGGGAAAAACTCGTTGTTTCCTTTGATATACCAGAGCTAGGATTTGATGAAAAAATAATAATGTGGGATATAATCGATAAACAGATACGCAAAGTGGTACATGAATTGCCGCAGGCAAGGCATCCGTACACAACACGAACAAGATATTATAAGGATTTAAATAAAAACCTATTTTTAAAAATGAGGCTCACATGAGGTGCTAGATGTTTGAACCTGAAAATTTTCTTGAGACAGCTAGACAAATATTAGAGGACACAAATTACAGAGACGAAAGTGGCCTTAGAACTTCGATGGGAAGGGCGTACTATGCAGCTTTTCATATTATTAAAATGAAACTAGAGCAACATGGTGGACACAAATTTAAGGATGTTCATAAACTACATCAAGCTGTGATTACTGAAACCGTTTCGATAAACTCAAAACTTGGTAATAAAATAAATGATTTATTTGATGAGAGAGTTGAGGCAGATTACATACTCAATGCGAATATAACTCCTGGGAGGGCACAGTCCTGTATAAAATTAGCTCAAATAATTATTGGTTCATCGGATATCCTAACGAAAAAGTAATAGAATAAATCAAATTTTTTTAAGAAAGGTATTAAAAACATATGGCGGTTCTCTTGCTTTCTGTTGCTCATACCCCCCAGCCGTTGGGGGGTTGTGACTCGCGCTGGCGCGATATAGGTCTGCTTTTGTTGGTTTCTAAGTTATGACTTTCATATTATTGGCCTTTCTCTCGCTACTTGTTTCAGCTCTTCGTTGCTAGGCGTTGTATAATGCTCCTGTACTACTCTTATTGTGTCGCCTACGAGTTTGGCGGCTTGTTCAACGCTCCAGCCTCTTCTCTGGCATAGTTTGATGCATGTGGCTCTGATCGCATGGAACGGTTTATACTCTATGTCTGCTGCTGTGAGGTATTTTTGGAATCTGTTATAGATCTGCTTACCGGATATGTGTTTTCGGGTGTTGTAGGGTGAGGGGAACAGCCATTCGCTTTTTCCGATTATGTTTAGATGTTGCTTCAGTTTTTGCACTACACCCTGCTTTGCATTCAACCCCATCCGAATTTTTTCATCAAAAACCATCCTTCAAAATCATGGCAGTAAATTGTCCTGCTTCCTGTAAACACAAAAATATCTTGTCAGAGACCTGTGAACCCTCACAGGATGTGCTTCAAGAAGGTTAAGATAGTTTTTCCCAAGTTGTATGAATTTTTTGTCAGGGAGCGCAGTCACAAGATAACCTCCTTTTTTCAGTATTTTCCTGAAAACCTCAAAAGCACGCTCATAAAGTTTTTCTATATTTTCCTTTTTTGTTGATGATGACCTGCCATACGGTGGGTCGGTAACAATAGCATCACATTTTATGCTGACATCACCAACATCCGACTGAAAAATATCATAATTTTTTATTCCAAAATACTCAAGGTTTTCTCTACATCCTTTAACCATTTTTTCATCTAT
>JAHIPG010000134.1 GCA_018894775.1 Nanobdellota archaeon | reverse complement strand
GGGCACCCCTTCTAATGTTTCTCGGCACAGATGTATCTCCTGCAAGTTGATCCATTGCATCTGTAATTTGCTTTATTTTTTCTTCAACGACCATGATTATCACCTAAACAGGTAATATGCTTATGGGAAATAAAGATTATTCATCCAATAAACAGTGTTTCATCCAATAAAGATTTTAGCCAAAGTAACTCAACTTGTCCTTTTTATTGTCTATCGGCGTATATGCTGGTATCTGCGGATACTGAACCCTTTGTTTGTCATAGCTGAATTGTGCTTTTTCCATGACCTCTTTTAGATAGTTTACGTTGCTGTGAACATATATTTCTGTGGTTGTTATCTTTGAATGCCCTGCTATTTTCTGAACAAAACGTATATCTCCCGTTGCCATATACCAATGTGATAATGCTGTATGCCTTAGTTTATGCGGTGAAATGTTCTTCGTAATCCCTGTTTTTACTGCATATTCCTTTATTTTTTTCAGTAACCAGATTTCACTAACCCTTTTTAGTTTATCACCGACAAACAATATATCCTCTTTGACTGTTGGCATAATGTTGTTTTCCATTCTGTATCTTATGTATTCCATGATTGCTTTTTTTGTCTCTGGATGTAATGGTATTTCCCTGTCTTTGTCTCCTTTACCACTTCTTACCTTTAGTGTGTTGTTTTCAAAGTCAATGTCTGAAATGTTCAGGTTTATTAGTTCTGCACGTCTAAGACCCCCGTATAGAAACGTTGTTAGTATAGCATGGTCTCTGAGGTTATTTTTTGTTTTTTCCAGCATCATGGAAGCCTCGTTTTGTGTTAGATATACTGGTATGTGTTTTTCTTTTTTTGGCATTGTAATCTCAGATACAAGTTCTTTTTTGCCTATGTATCTAAGGAATATTTTTGCTACCCTTATATATGTTCTAACACTCGATTTTTTGAAATCCTTTAGTCCCTGTCTTTTCCAGTTTTCAATGTCATCCAACGTTATGTTTTCTGGTTCTTTGTCTATGAATTTCAGCATGTGCTTTATTGAATCCCGATAGTATCTTATTGTTTTTTTACTTTTTTTATCTGCTTCGTAGTGTTCTATGAATCTATCCAGGGCTTTCTGCCCTTTCAAACTCATAGGGTATCACCTTCTCCATAATTGGAGCAGTTCTCTCTTTCTTTCCCTTCCAAAAAACTTTTTGTTTCTGTTTTCTGTATTCTTCCATCTTTTTTTATCCCTCCTGCCAATCCTATCTGATTGACAGTAAAAGACATGGTTTTCAGGCTATTTAAACCCTGTTTCTCCACGATAAAACAGACTTTTTCGTGCATAAAAACCGTTTCAGGCAACCATTTATCCCCTATATCCTCAATTTTCATAACTTTAAAACCTCTTTAAGCAAATCCTCAGAAATCCTAACCTTAGGTTTTAATCCCTGGATTCTTCTAAGATTATTTTCCTCTTTTAGTTTTTCCTCAGCCATCCTGGTTTTCTCAACAATAAAACCTTCTACTTTCCCCGCCATCAAAAATATGGCTTTGGCTGATACAGGTTTTTTTCCATTCTGCATGTTGTCCTGCATTATTCTTTTTACAGTATTCAAAGGAATCCTCATAACAAACCCTCCTTATCCTGCTGCCTTATATCATTAGCACATTTTTGACAAAGATGATGACCTTCACCATCCTTATACTGTAAATCCTGTTTTTCACCACAATAACCACAGACACCGAAAGAGGTTTTTTTAAGTTTCAATAGTTGTTTATCTAACTCATTATTCTTTTTTGATATAGTATTTCCATCTTCATTTGTTTCAATTGTTTCCATTGTTATATCTTTTTCTTTTACCTTTGAAACCTTTGTAACCTTTGAAACCTTTGAAACAATAGAAACCTTTGAAATATTTTGAATATCTGGAAATATATCTGAAAATAATGGTAAGTTTATTTTAATTAATGATTGAGAAGAATAAATAGTTACCTTTTGTTTTATCCCCTCTCTTTCTCCTAATTTAGCACTTAATAATTTAAATTCACATAAATTATCAAGATAATCCCGCCACATCCTCTCACTAACAAAGGGAAAATTAGCATGAATTTCTTTTGCTGTAAATCCTTCTATATTATCTATAAATAATCCCTTTTTCGTTGATAAATTATTACAACAATCATAAGCCTTTTTTAACCTATGGGGTAAACCAATCATAGAATTAGTTTGAATAGTAATAATCAAATTTCTTGCTAATTCATAATCCTCTTTCTCTGCTATATAATAACCCTCTTCGTCTTGTTTACGCTGTTTTTGATGTAAAGCAACAGAAGATTTAATCAAATTCAAAAACCTTTCAAAATCTCTCCGCATTCTTAATATGTTTGCAGGAAAAAAATGACTTAATTTACTACCAAAAGGTATTTTAATATTCACTCTTTTTAAAAAAGATAAAGATTCTGTTATAATTGTATCATATTCTTCGCTATAACCTTTTTCTGATCGTTTCCCCTGTTTTTCCATTATTCTCTTCGTTTGTTCTTCAGTTTCATCAAGGGAAATAAGATTAAATCTGTTTAATATCTCTGCTTTAGGATTTGCTGTTGCTGTTGTAACAAGTATTGCGGGTTTCCCTTTAATTTCTATATCTACAGCTTTTCCTTTGATTACTGTAGTGCTTATTGAACCTTCTGAACACATTACCTTAAAAGCTTCAGAATTCAAAACAGAATTTCTTATATCGCTAAGATAACAAATTTTACCATCCCAATTCCAATCTGGTTCAATTGTTGAATTATGCCAATAAGTAAAAACCTCTGGTGTAATTTTTGTCCTATATTGCTTTAGATTTTCTGGAAAAATATCAAAAATTTTTTTGCAGATATAATCTTTTCC
>JAHIPG010000133.1 GCA_018894775.1 Nanobdellota archaeon | reverse complement strand
TTAGTCTCTTTGATAGTTATCTTAAAAAAGATTTAGGACGAAGCCCTTATGACTCTTTTTAGTCTTTTTATTTTTGGGTACATCTTTTTCTTGTTTTTTGTGCTTGAAAGATTGTTATATCGGTTTTCTATGTTTGCACAGATCAGTTTTAAGCTTCGCATGTCTTTCATATCTATTGCTTTTTCAGCATATTTTATCAAATCATTTATTTCTTTAACAAGACCAATCTCCTCTTTTTCCTGTTCTGTTAACATTGCGTTTTTGCTTATCTTCCTCATTATTTTAATAAAGATTATTAATGCAAGGAGTAATAATAATATAACAACCAAACTTATTTTTGCAGTTTTTATCAATATTGTTTTCAAGGGTATTGTTTTAGGCTGTAGAGGTTTTTCTATCCTCGGGCATAAAGGGCATGGGCCGCCACAGTCGATTAGGATATTACCCTCTATGTCAAAGAGGCATCTTGGATTATTTGGGTCTTCTTCGCACAGTTCGCACAACTCTCCCTGGTTGCATATGCCATCGTTACAAGTTGGGCAAGGGTTACAAGCACCTCCGCAATCTGGAAGTATTTCATTTTGGTTTCTTACACCATCAAAGCAAGTTTCTATAGGAACATATATGCAAACTCTTGTCTGTGGAAGTTTATGCACCATGGTGCCGCATTCATTTATATCTTCACATGTCCTTATTTGGAGATCCATTATCATACAGGATGACCAGTCTGTACAAACCCATAGTTCTTTGCAGAAATATTTTCCTCCTCCTGCTCCACCACTTCCTGGAGCAGATGGTGCAGGTGTCACTGCTGCTGCTGCTGCTGTAATAGTCCATTCTTGCAAGTCATCAAGCTCCCCATCAGTTGCTAATGCTGTTAGATTGTATATACTTGCTGATGCTGGGCAGTAGTTATAGCTGTTTCCTGTTTCATTTGTGAATACTTCATCCAAATACCATTTTACTGTGGGTATTGTGCCGTCAGGATCTGTTACTGTTACACTAAACTGCAAGCATTCCCCAACTGTGACTTCAGATGTTAGATCTTCTGGTTCATAGCTAGTTATATTTGGCGGCCTGTTTGCTTCTGTTACTGTGAAAGATATATTTTCTGAATCTGTGGCACTTCCCAGTCCTGATGATGGTATGCCTTTATCCACTACTGATATGTTTATCGTATAGTTCCCTAAATCACCATCTGAAGGTGTGAATCTTATAACACCTGTTGTGGAATTAATATCAAAAAGTCCTGTGTCATCTATGAATGTCAGGTTGCCAGTGCCTTCTAAGTTATCTTCCCCATCTTCTTCGTCCGTAGCATTAACATCAAAGTAGAAAGACCCGTTAACCCTAGCTGTTTGAGCACCTATAAGGTCTAGCACAGGTGCATCATTAACCTCAAGTATTTCAAAAAGCACTACTTGCTGAGCTATCCCTGGCCCTATATTATCAGTAACGTATATTTCTACAGAATGGTTTCCAATATATGCTTCTGAAGGATAGAAGTATATCACCCCTGTTTCCGAGTTTATGGTGAATAAAGAAGTATTATCTAAGTATTCTATCTCATCGCCGTCAGGGTCTGTTGCGTTTATTTCTACGTAAAATGCCCTGTCTTCATATAAAGGATTGCCACTTTCCACTGTAAAGTTTGGTATAACGTCAAGTATTGGTATATCATTAATATTGTTTACTAAGATGTAAAATATTTCTGAATCATATGCTCCATAATCATCGGTTGCGTTACAGTCAAACCAGTGTAAGCCTACATGATCATTTATAGGGGCCCATTCTATGAGGCCTGTTGTTTCATTAATCGTAAATAATGTTGTGTTGCATGCATAGGTTATGTTGTCTCCATCAGGGTCTGTTGCGTTTACATCTATACTGACCAAATCATCTTCCCATACTGTGTGGTTGCCTATTGTCTCCAGTATTGGTGCGCTATTATTTAGTTTTATCTCAAATGTCAGCTCTTCTGAATCCCCAAGCCCTGTACACGCTGTGTTATTTACTAATATTGCTATAGTATGATTTCCTATGTCTGCTTCTTCAGGTGTGAAGCTTATCTCTCCTGTTAGCTGGGTTATTGTAAAAAAAGATGCTGTGTCAGCGTAGATAACTGGCTCATCGTTTGTTATAGAATGGTTAACATCATAAGAGAAAACCGCCCCTGTTTCTGCGCTAAGGTCTCCGATAGGAACAAGAGATGGTGTTGGGCCTACGCATACTCCTACTTTAGCTATTTCTGAAGCGTACCCTGTTATTTGTGTTTTCTGGTTTTGCATTCCTAAAAATATTGTACTAAGGATTAAAAGTGTGAAACTTACGATTAGCAGAACATCAGTTTTTGACCTCATTTTTTCTTAATACTAAATATGTTTGTATTCTTTAAATAATTTTTTCTTTGATAAGATTTAGAATCTAGTATAGATTATTACAAGTTTGTCTTCATAGTCTTTTAGCTCAGCATCTTCGGGTATCACTGCTTTTATTTCTATAAGTTTTGACTCTCCTTTTTTAAGAATGAAATTATTATCTGATACTGTTATCCATTCCTTAAGTTGCCCACGCACTTTCAGTCTTACAACAGATTTTTTGTATCCCATATTTTCTAGGATAACTCTTTTTTGCCCGCTATTTCCAGGAGGGATCGAGCCGAAATATATCTTATCAGTGTCTATATTGAAACCTATCTTATTTGCAACTGTCAATTGTATGTCTAAAGTTTTAATTCCCTGTATTACCATAATACCTGTTAAAGACACAACTAATAAGGTCACAGATATTATGATGAGTATCGTGGCAAGTGAGATAATTGTTTTTTTTTTCATTTAGATTTGTTTTTTCTTTTTTTAAGCACAAGGATGATATTAAAGGCAAGCATGAGCACTATTATTATTATACCTGCTGTTAGCAATATGTTTTCTTTCAAAATCGAGAGTATTGAAGGGTTTTTAATTTTTATTATTACCATTTCTTCATCCGTTTTTTCTGCATAATGGAGAGTTATTTTTCCACTGTAATCACCTACTTCTAGGTTTCTTGAATCCCAATAAAGAACTAAATTTTTTGTTGTCCATGGAGGGATGTTAATAGTTTTGCTTTCACTTTTTCCAACTACTATTCCATTTTCATCTTTTACTTCTAGTTCTGCGTAAACATCTTTTATTTCTGTGTTCCACATACTCTTTAGATCAGCGTATATTTTTGCAATTTCTCCTTTTAGTATTGGCGGTGCAGAGACGTTTATTAATTCTATGATTAAGTCTCCTACGTTAAACCCTTTTTCGCCTATTTCTAAACGATTTTCGTCATAGATTACTAGTCCAGATGCGGAGTATAGCCCAGGTGTGGATGTCTGCCACTGCGCTTTTAGAGTTGTTGTTTTTTGTTTTTTAATTGGTGTTCCTTCAGTTTTTAAGGTTGTTATTACTTCACCTTTTGAGTTTTTTATGTCTATTCTCGCTCTTGCATCGTTCACATCTTCTTTACCTATATTAGCTAACTCTATCATAAAATCTATTGGCTTGTTAACTTCTCCAGTTGAGATACCAAATTTTTTAAGTTCCAGATACCTACCCGGGTAAGGCACTCTTATTCGAAGTATTGATTCTACTCCTGCAACTACGCCTATCCCTCCTC
This sequence comes from Nanobdellota archaeon, assembly GCA_018894775.1. Lineage (GTDB taxonomy): Archaea > Nanobdellota > Nanobdellia > SCGC-AAA011-G17 > VGLX01 > JAHIPG01. The sequence goes on along the minus strand of JAHIPG010000133.1, from coordinate 1,276 downwards.
CACTTGGAGAACTTGCTTCTGTAATACCTATCCTATTGTCATGCAATCCAGGTGGCTCTAGTTTTGGCGGGAATTTTATTGTAAAACTGAATTTTGTCCATTTCCCTGGTTCCAGCTCTGCTTCTGTTTGTTCTAATGTTATACTTTCGTTAAGATCTCCTTTAGCGTACATGAATACTTGTGGGGATTCCTGTCTTATTCTGACAGAATAATCATAACTTACTTCTTTGTTTGGCTCGTACCATATCTCTATGGAACTAGGAGATATCCCAATGGAATATGCTACCGGCAATAACAGAATAAATATTATTACAATGAATATTTTTTTTGAAATCATCTTTAATAAACAGGTTATTGGACTATAAAAAAATTTCTAAAATTAAAAAAGAAAAATAAAAAGGGATTACTCCCATGCGATTGCTGTGAATGTTATCGTTCCAGATTTTATCCCAGCTGGTTCGTCACCTGGTACTGTGATATTAATGTCTACCTGGACCCAGTCATGATCATCTGTGTAGTTCAAGCAGCATATAGCTACTTCACCAGCACCTTGTGCAGGCATGGCTCTCCAACTACCAGTTAATGCTAATCCACTATTACCAGTTGCTGTTGTATTAACATAACCTGTTGAGCAGCGATTATCTCCAACATAATCTGTTGTGGAATCTCCCATTGTGATGTTGTATACGTAGTGCTGGGCGTAAACAAGGCTGGCTGAGCTAAATAAATTTTCCGTGTTTGTCATTGTTATGTTTATCGTGGCCGAGCCGTCGTTTGTGATATTTATCCCACATTCACCATCCGTGGTACATGATGCATCAACATCGTCTGATTCAACGCTATTTTTTGATTCTCCAGGGTTTGAGTCTGTGAAGTTTATCTGCGCTCTTACTACGGTTATATCTGTTGTTTCTGTTATCGTAACATTTGTATAACCAACACCTGTTGATGCTGCTCCTGTAATCCCAAGATTTCCAAAAGATAAAAATATGCTAAATATTGACAGACTTATAGCTATAAAGGCTATCAAAACTATTTGGTTGTTTGAAATCTCTTTTTTCATTTATTCTCCTCCTCTTCTGGTGGTAGAACAAATAACCCTACATTAGCTTCTCTTGCAGGCTTTACAAATAGTCCTACGCTTACAGTATTTGAACCTGGCGTGAATGCTTCATCAAATTTTGTTATTGTGATATATGTTGCTGAAGCTGAAAGAACTAATGCTGTCACTAATAAGATTATGATAATATTTTTAGATACCAACTTTTTTACCCCT
>JAHIPG010000132.1 GCA_018894775.1 Nanobdellota archaeon | reverse complement strand
GACAAATATCGAGAGAAGGGCGCCAAGAAAACAAGTAAAGCCGAGAAGAAATTAACTTTAGAGAAGCCAGACCCAGAATTAGAAAAAGCAATGGGGATGTACACAGACAGATTGCAACTTGCCGAAGAGTTGCAGAAAATCATCCCCTTTTATTTTGATGACAGCCGAAATTACTGGATGTGGAAAAAAGACCTGAAATATTATAAGCTCATTGACGAAACTGATATCCTGAGCTGCGTGCGACATAACAGCCGGGAATATGTTGTTAATTCAACCCTAAAAAACGAAATAATAGAAGGGATACGGATCACCGGGCGCGAGAGACCAGTTGCAGAGATAGAAAAAACGTGGCTACGGTTTAATGATAAGGTTTATGACCTTGCGACAAAACAGACTTTCGAGCCAAAGCCTACACACTTTTATTCGGCGCCAATTCCTCACAACATCGGAAAATCCTCGGAAATCCCAACCATTGATAGGTTATTTACTGATTGGATGGGAGACCAGAAAGAGATACTTTATGAAATCGCTGCCTATTGCCTGGTCGATGCGTACCCCATACACCGCATGATAATACTTTTTGGGGGTGGTGGGAATGGTAAAAGTCAGTATATGGATTTTTTGACTCGTTTAGTTGGGGAGCACAATACAACCACAACAGATTTAGATGCGTTAATGATGTCTCGGTTTGAATCTGCGAAATTATATAAAAAGAAACTTGCGCTAATTGGAGAGACAAACTTTTCAGTCATCAAAGATACCGCAAAAATTAAGAAGATTACTGGATCGGATATGGTCAGTGGAGAGTTTAAGCAGAAAAAACCCTTCGATTTTTTAAATACTGCAAAAGTCATAGTCGCTTCTAATAGCGTGCCTGAGAGCCTCGATAAGACAGATGCGTTTTATCGAAGAATAATTATACTTGAATTTAAGAATAAATTTACAGTGGAGGCTCCAATAATAGATACAATTCCAGAGTTTGAATATGAAAACTTCATTTTTTACGTCCTGGAACACACACTACCGCCACTTTTAGCCCGTGGAAGCTTCAAAAATGAGGGTACAATTGAGCAAAAAGCAGAAAGATATGAAAAACTATCAGACCCATTTTCTACCTTCAAAGAAAGAGAATTAATCGAGGATATAGATAGCGATATTCCTCTATGGGTATTGAGGGAAATGTACTTTGATTTCTGCACACACAATAACTTCAGAAAAGTCGGTGAAAAGGAGTTCACACAGATATTGAATCGTTCTGAGATAGAGACAAAAAAGAGACGTTTTGGAGAGAAAACTTGGAATGCTGCTATTGGTTTCAGGACTAAAAGACCGCATGTTTGGAATATAACTGATAGTAATAATATGTCCACGTGTTCCACTTGTTCCACTTGTTCCACGTATTCTCACAAGATTATACATACGGGAAAAGAAGCGAACATTCGTGGAACAAGTGGAACACCTGGAACAAATGAGATTGTAAACAAGCTAAAAGAAAAATACGACCATTTTAATAAACCAGATTCAATATTAGATTTAGGGAGGTTACAGAAGAATATGGAACTGTATCTGCTTACCGAACTTGAAGGCAGTGAAGACATTTATCTTATGGGATTTATAGAGGATTATTGTAAGGTGAGAGGGTGGAGTTAAATGGGTATTAAAAAAGAGACATAATTATACCTATGTTATCCTTGATATAATACTTATAAGCAACAGAACGTATATATATCACGGTTGATATAGGGATAAAATGAGGAATAATATGTTAAAAGACGCAGATATACAAAATTTGGATAAGAAGGAAACTAGGGTAAAAAAGGCAATATCACTCCCCAATACATATTGGGATATACTCAAAAAGCGACAAAACGGGGCTTTAATTAGAACCTATGGGGATGCCATCATAGACCTAATAGATATATTGTACAAAAATAATTTATTGCGTGAATAATAAAATATATAAAAAATAAGGAGAAATATGAAAAAATTTGAATGTGAAAAAATAAAATGTGTGCACCTGGTGAAAAGAGAAATGAATAATAATTGGGAATGTAAAATAACTGGACGGCTTCCAGGTAATATGAAGTTTTGTCCGGTGGAGCACGGGATATGGTGATTTGGTTATGATACACATTGAAAGAATCGTGGGGTTAAGGGGTGAGCGCATTCCCCGCCCTCTAAGTGGGGGGGTATGTCAGAGACAGGAAAACGGTATGAAATCAGGTGATTGAAACTATGGAAACCGAAGAAGAAGTCTTTAATATTAATTTTGGCGAGGTCGGAATGTACCTGCCCCGCAACATCGAAGCGATCCAGACAGCAAGAAAGTTGTTGGATATGTTTGAGGAATATATCAATGGTCTGCCCTTCACAAAAGTTCATGCT
>JAHIPG010000131.1 GCA_018894775.1 Nanobdellota archaeon | reverse complement strand
CGGACAGCCAAGACAATCTATTATTAGATAACACCTTGAAATACCTCATTTAGTTGTGGAATTGAGCAGAAACTATGGAATCACTTTTCTATATATCACGATATATGTGGAGATATACAGAACTATAGAATAACTTGTTAGCATCACAAGAAAGGAGAATACGCAAATGAAAATTAGCAATCTGAATGGCAGGTCTTTGGTTGTTCTTTTGGCATTTCTGATTAGCCTCGTAGGCTGTTCCAACGGCGCATCAGACTTAACCGGAAAATGGCAAATAACGGAGAAGCCACAATGGGTAAAAAGTAGTTATCTGGCCCACAAAAGTGATGTTTTTCAGTTTATGAAAGACGGATCGTGTGTTTGGGGTACAGCAGGTGGAAATTATAAAGCAACAGAGAAGAACCACATACAGGTAAACTTCCCGATGCAGGAGGCGACTCCTGGGTATGTTGGTGTACTTTCGTACACTATAAAAGGTGACGAGCTTGTACTTATCGATTCAGCAAGACAGGGTCGTATTGTTCTAAAACGTATTAAATAGCAATGCTAACAATGCAAATTAACTCGGACGACATAAAGCTGCGCTTCGCTCCGCTTTATGCCGCCGGTTATTTGCGCCGGTTAGCCAACAATAACAAATGTAGGGTAGAGATATGCCAAGTCACTTAGAAGAAATATTTAAAGATAACAAACTCACAGATAAAATTAAGAAAAGATTGCCACATTTGTTTCATCTTGCAGAATTGGAAAGCTCAAGAGCTGGAAAAATTGGAATGGAAGTTGGTTCTCTTCGTGAAAGGATAATAGTAGCTTTACTTATCTACAAATTTGGCAAAGCAAATGTAGAGACTGAAATTCCTATCACTGAGCCAGAGGTCGATATGCAGTTATTTGGACAACCGATCTCTGTTAAAACAATCACAGGTAAGGGTTTTGGTGGAATTAAACTAATATGGACAGTTGATGCTCAAAAAGCAAAAGAATTTCGTGAAGATTATTATCCTCACTGTGATATTTTACTCGTACAAATCAACTGGAATGACATAGGAGGATTTTATCACATACCTGTAGAAGTACAGAAAAGGCTTTTAGATAGTATAGGTAGAGAAGAATACATTAAACTCCCTAAACCAGGAACAAATCCTCGTGGTGTGGAAATAACCAAAGAAGCATTATCAACTTTGATTAATGACAAAGGTACTGATGTTATTGAAATTCACTGGCACCGAACAAGGATAGACTATGACCCTTTCAAACGATGGGTTGATTATTGGAGGGAGGATTAAAATGAGGAATAACCAAGTAAAAAGGGGCACTCAGACAAGTTCATTTGGAACTCCGGGACGTATAAATCACGATTCCACCAAATTTTATGAAAGCAGATTGTATGATGGCTTACGTAATGGGAAGAAAGTAAAATATATTGAGAACGAAATTCCTGAAAAGAATATCAACAAAATTTTCTGTAAATCCAGTGAGAAAATGGATGAGTTGCCTGACAATAGTGTTCATTTAATGGTTACTTCCCCTCCATATAATGTATCCAAGGAATATGATGACGATTTGAGTTTGAACGAATATTTAAATTTATTAAATACTGTTTGGCGGGAAACTTATCGCGTTTTGGTGCCTGGTGGACGTGCATGTATCAATGTTGCAAATCTGGGTAGAAAACCTTACATACCGCTTCATAGTTACATTATAGAAGGCATGCAGGAAATCGGCTATCTCATGCGCGGTGAAATAATATGGAACAAAGCTTCAAGCGCAAGTCCTTCGACTGCTTGGGGAAGCTGGCTTTCAGCCGCAAATCCTGTTCTAAGGGATATCCACGAATATATTTTAATTTTTTCTAAAGAGACATTTTCAAGAAAGAAAGAAAATAGGGAAAACACGATTAAGAAGGAAGAATTTCTTGAATGGACAAAGAGTGTATGGACATTTCCAGCCGTTTCAGCGAGACAAATTGGACATCCCGCCCCGTTTCCAGAAGAATTACCCCATCGACTTATTCAGTTATACACGTTCAAAGACGATGTAGTTTTAGACCCTTTTGTCGGAAGTGGGTCAGCATGTCTGTCAGCTATAAAAGATAAACGAAGTTATGTGGGTTACGATATCG
>JAHIPG010000130.1 GCA_018894775.1 Nanobdellota archaeon | reverse complement strand
TTTTATATCCATGGTTTCTGTAATAATCAATTTCAAGATCAGGACCCCTGTGAACAATACCATTAGCATGTTCAAAACAATACTTGTCTCTATCATGTTCTTCTTTTGATAAATTTTCTATGCCCTCTCCGATTGTCCCATTATGGAAATCTAAAACTACCGGGCACTCAGCATTTTTTATAACATTGGCAGTTAACTTGGATGTACCAAGACAGTTAAACATATCCGGTTCAAGTTTCTTAAGGAGAGGAGGGAGTTTCATTCGTTCGCTCAGCCGCCCTACTCGGGCATCTATATAATGTGCTATCACATATTTCATAAAATGTACTGATAGTGAGCTTTTAATATTTTGACCTAACCCATGCTTTTGCAAATCTATAGGTTGATAACATACAATTTCATCAAATACGTTATTAAATCTACCTAAGGCATATTGATCAAATGTTTTGCATACAAGAATTAGTCTGTATTTATTAGTCTGTTTCAATGCATACACCTGATTGTACATCCTTGGACTTACTGCATTTCTTACAAATGCAATTGTTTTCATTTTTTCCTCTTATTGTTAAATGCGTTTTTGGGTATTTTATGGTTTTCATATGAATTTTCATATTAGCGAATATATTAATTGCATTTTTATAATTATTGCTCAGATATAAACGAAAACGCCGTCGATTTACAATGTCATATGGTCTCATAAGCTTTCACAAGTGCTTCTGCAAGTTTTTCAGAATCTTTTTTTGTTAATACCCAGATATCATAGTAATCTATTTTAGGTTTATACCCCCCTTCAAGTATTATTGCATTTTTCCATATTTTATATAGGAACTCTTTTCGTTTTTCGATATCTATCCCATAATTTGGGTCATCCATTACCTTAAAAATAATGTTGGGAAGCTCATGAAAATCTCTTACCGCCAGGGTCACCCCTTTTTGGGAGTACATTTCGTGTCCAAAGGTAATCACTGGTTTATTTAAAATAATTCCTTCGTACCCAGTAGTCGAATTTATCGTAAACACTGCTATTGCATTTTTAATAATATCTTGTGGAAGTATATTTTGGGGAATAAATCGTATGTTCGAAATTTCCAGAAGCTTTTTCATCCGGTTATATAGTGTATCACTACCAAAATATGATGGGTGCGCCCTGGTGTATAAATAAGTGTTATAGGGTATACAATGGCTGATATTCTCAACTAAATCATACTGGTCAACAAATGCTTCACGAAGCAGCATCTGTGCATCTATTAAAAAGTGAAATGGGAAGAAAAAATATTTTTCCTCCTTTTTTATCGGTTGACATAATGAGGGCACGGTTGCTGTGCGAATAATGCCTTTAACATATTGTTTTGTTCTCCAATAGGTATTATCCAAACACACTTCATTTTTGTGCTCTTCCATATACCTAACATTTTCTCTAAGTTGCTTCATTTTCAGGAGAAATATTTTTGGGTTCAGTATGGATAAATTCTGATTAATGGCATTATCTAACGGTTGGTTCATTCTCTCTTTTCTTGCTACCAATTTTTTCTGTAAACTGTCATAGATTCTATCAATTTCACTTCTATCATAATTTTCCTGATTCCATTCAATCAGATTGAAGTTTTTATCAGTTACTGTAATAGAATTTTTAATAAATGTAAAAAAGGTACGCATCGTTTTTATACCCATTCTTTCCGCGACCTCCCATGCAGTTGTGCAATGAACCTCTGAAGACATCCCGCCAACTAGCAGGTCTATTTCATGTTTTTCGAAATAACTTCTCCATGCAATAACATACTTAGCAATGAAATTTAAAATTTCCTTTTCTTTTTTCTTATTTAGGACTTCTTTTGTATATCTGCCGTAATGTTTAATCACCCTGAGTGGAAAACCAAGCCAGTGTTCTATATCTTCTATCTCTTCTGTGGTCAAATCCCTGTTAAACACCTCATCATCAAATACATAATGAAACGTAACACGATCATCTTTAATATCCTCAACGGTCTCTCTTAGTGTTGTGACAAGACTGGCATTCCAGTCTTTTGGGAGATACTTTGCGATGCTGCACCAAAATTCTCTATCCCTGCCTTCTCGTCCTTCACTATGAAATGTAAGATTGACCATATATCTCCTATAATGATGTTTCTGTATTTTAATTTTTTGACAGCATTCTGCATCGTTTCCAAATTTCACACTTTTCGTTTATCTTACTTCTAAAGAGATTTTCATTCCTGTGAAATTTGTAAATAGAGCCAAACAATTTTTAGTATAACATGCATCAATGAATAAGTTTATAATAACTCAAGCATTTATATTTAATATGGATGCACAGATAGAATCTATTAAGAAAATTACAGATAAAATTGATGGCTGGTTAAGTGATAAGGAAGGAAGATTTTTGTATGAAACGGCCAAGAATTGTAAAGGAAAGGGTGTTATTGTTGAAATCGGTTCTTGGAAAGGAAAATCGACAATTTGGTTAGCAAAGGGTTCAATAAAAGGAAATAATGTTAAGGTTTTTGCAATTGATACACACACTGGATCTTTTGAGCAGCAAAAAAATGGTCCTGTGTGGACATTTGAGGAATTTAAAGAAAATATAAGGAATGCAAAAGTAGATGATATAGTAGTTCCAATTGTAAAAACTTCGGAAGAAGCTGAAAAAAGTTGGGGTGGAGCGGCAGTAGAGTTTTTATGGATTGACGGGGCACATGAGTATGAACTTGTGAAATTAGATTTTGAAAAATGGTTTCCTCATTTAATTGATGGCGGGATTATAGCATTCCATGATACCATTGTACACTCTGGTCCAAGAAAAGTCGTTAAAGAAAACATATTTTTATCAAGGAATTTTCGATGTGTAGGCTTCGCAGACAATATAACTTTTGCACAAAAGGTTAAGAAAAATTCTTTTAAAAACAGATTGAGGAATAGGTATATTTTGTTTATAAAAGGTTTCTATGAGTTTATAGCAATATATGGATATGCATTTCCAAAACCTATCAAGCAACTTTGTAAGAATATAATTAAAAAATTAAACATAACTAAAAAATTAAACAGGCCGTAATTCCATACCATTGATATGAGATTATTTCTTATGGATTCTTGCAGAAGATTTTTTGCAAAATTTTTCCATTATGAACCGGGTCAGTTCAACACTCATATCCTTGCGCTGCACTGCCAACTCAAGATTTACCTTTAACCAGTCCATTTTATTCCCTAGATCGTATCTTTTACCTTTAGGTAGGTATGCATAAATTTTCTGGGTTTTGGACAAAGATTTTAGTGCATCAGTGAGGTGGACTTCGTTGTTTTTACCAGGCTTTGTATCTTCAATATAATCAAAAATCTCAGGTGTGAGAATATATCTACCTATGATTCCCAGATTTGATGGTGCCTCCTCAGGTTTTGGTTTTTCAATTAGGTCTACTACATGATAAATTGGTCCCTGACCTGTGTATTTTATGATACCGTACCTTTCTATCTTATTCCGTGGAAGTTGTTCCACAGCAATAATAGGAGACTTATATTTTTTGTAGATGCTAATCAGCTGTTTTGTGCATGGAACATCAGACATTATAATGTCATCGCCAAGCAAAACAGCAAACGGTTCATTACCTACGAACTCTTTCGCGCAAAGAATCGCATCACCCAACCCTTTTTGTTCTTTTTGTCTAATAAAATGGATATTTGCTAAGTTTGAGATTTTTTGAACCGTTTCCAACTCTTTTGTCTTTCCAGCTCTTTTAAGGATAAACTCTAACTCAAATGATTTGTCAAAATGGTCCTCAATAGATCTCTTACCTCTCCCAGTAACGATAATTATGTCTTTTATGCCAGAAGCAACTGCTTCTTCTACAACATACTGTATAGCAGGCTTATCAACAACTGGGAGCATTTCCTTCGGCTGTGCTTTTGTCGCAGGTAGAAAGCGCGTTCCTAGACCTGCAGCTGGTATTACTGCTTTCATCAATAATTATATAGGTTTTTAGGGTTTTAATTGTTATGCAAAGATTTTTAATCGTATAAAAGGATAATGTCATGGTGAAGATAGCAATCATAGGTGCAGGATATGTTGGCGTTACTACTGCAGTAGCATTTGCCAAGGGAAGCGTTAATGTTGTTTGTGTTGATAAGGTAATGGAAAAGATTGAGAATCTGAATAAGGGTTTTGCACCATTTTATGAGCGGGGGCTGAATAAAAAGCTAAAAAAACTTGTGAACAAGGGTTTACTTAAAGGATCAACAAATCTTGAAAAAGCTGTAAAAAATAGTGATGTTTCATTTATCTGTGTAGGCACACCTTCACTGCCTAACGGTTCAATAGGTTTAGAATATGTTAAGGATGTAGCAAAAGACATCGGAAAAGCATTAGAAAATAAAAAAGGATATCCTCTTATTGTTGTGAAAAGCACAGTTGCTCCGTTAGCAACAGAAAAGGTTGTTTTACCACTCCTTGAAAAATATTCAGGAAAAAAAGCTGGAAAAGATTTTGGAATTTGCATGAATCCTGAATTTCTGAGGGAGGGGAGTGCATTGAATGATGCATTATATCCTGACAGAATTGTTATTGGTGAATATGACAAAAAAAGCGGCAATACTTTAATGAAACTCTACAGGGAGTTTAAATGCAAAAAATTGAGGACAAATCTTAGAACTGCTGAAATGATTAAATATGCAAGCAATTCTTTTCTTGCAACAAAAATCAGTTATGCGAATGAGATCGCAAATATATGTGAAAAATTTGGAATAGATGTGTACGATGTTACGAAAAGCGTCGGCCTTGATAAAAGAATTTCACCATACTTTCTAAACGCAGGATGCGGCTTTGGTGGAAGTTGCTTCAAGAAGGATTTGAGCGCCATTATTTCTGCAGCAAAATCAAAAGGATATAGGCCAAAAATCCTTGAAACTATTCTTGAAATAAATGAAACACAACCCCTTCAGCTCATAAGAATTGCGGAATCAGCTTTAGGCAATCTAAAAGGAAAAAAAATTGCATTACTTGGACTATCATTCAAACCAGAGACAGATGATATCAGGGAAACAAGGGCTCTACCTATTGCTAAAGCACTTCTAAAAAAAGGTGCAAGAATCACTGCTTATGACCCCAAGGCAATGAATAATTTTAAAAAATTGGTTAGACATAAAAACATTGTGTATGCAAAGAGTGCAAAAGATGCTTTGAAGGATAGAGATGCATGTATTATTCAGTCGGACTGGAGTGAGTTCAAAAAATTGGAAATAAATGATTTTAGACTGATGAGAAAACAGATTATTATTGATGGGAGGAGAACATTTACAGATAAAGATATTGATAGGTTTATAAATAACAAAATAATATATCTTGGTATTGGGTGGAAAAATCTACCGGTTTAAAGGTAGTGATAAAGCTTATCTATGTTGCAGTTATTCACATTATGTGATTAGATGATAAGAGTATTAGTTACTGGTGGTGCTGGATTTATCGGCTCACATCTCGCGGAGAGATTAGTTGAAGAGGGAAACGAGGTTGTAGTCTTAGATAATCTAGACCTTTATTATAATATTAAGATAAAAAAGAAGAACATCCAAATTATAAGGGAGAAAGGGTGTAAATTTGTAGAGGGAGATGTAACAGATTATAAATTTGTAAAAAATATTATTAAAGATATTGATATAATCTTTCACGAAGCCGCTCGACCTGGTGTAAGGGCATCTATAAAAGACCCATTTACATCCAATTTAGTCAATGTTAATGGTATACTCAATATTTTAAAAGCGTCTGTGGAGTCGAATGTAAAAAAGGTAATTAATGCATCCTCATCATCGGTTTACGGTAAGGTTGAATACCTACCTTTTGATGAAAAACATCCAACTCAACCATTATCCCCCTATGGTGTAAGCAAACTGGCAGCTGAACATTATTGTAGAGTCTTCTATGAAATTTATGGTCTGCCAACAGTGTCTTTGAGGTATTTCACAGTTTACGGTCCGAGAATGCGCCCTGATTTGGCAATACCAATATTTACAAAGTCGATGCTAAACAATGAGTCAGTGATAATATTTGGTGACGGAGAACAAACACGGGATTTTACTTATATTGATGACATTATTAACGCAAACTTAAACATAATGAAAACAAACAGAGCAGATGGGGAAGTGCTTAATATTGGAGGAGAGCATTATGTTACCATCAATTATTTAGTCAACACACTGAAAGCCATGCTCGGTTCAAATAGTCATGTGATATATAATGAATCAGTAAAAGGTGATGCAAGGCACACCTTAGCGAATATTGACAAAGCAAAACAGTTAATTGGGTACAAACCAAAAGTCTTGTTAGAAGACGGATTAAATAGATTTGTTAAGTGGTATAAAGAAAATAAAGATTTTTACGAAGCTTGATAGGAAAGGCAAAATGGGTTATGGTAAAAACTCAGCAAAACCTCTCACTTTTCTGTAGTTCAAGTGCTCTTAAACTGTTTTACACATGTAACAAATGTGTTCATAAATTTTTCTTCCTGCTTTTCCCACATATACCTTTCATAATACGCTCTTCTCCCATTTTCACCCATTTCTTTTGCTTTATCTGGGTGATTTAATAGAAACAGAACCGCTTCTGCTATGTCTTCTCTCCTATTTGACTTTACAGTAACACCACATTTTGCATATTCAATTACCTCTCTCATGGCAGGATAATCCGAAACTACTAAAGGTATGCCCACTGCAATGTAATCAAATACTTTGTCAGGAAGTGTTTCAAAGAACAGTGGTTCTGGTGGGAGAAGTGCGATACCAACGTCAAATACGCTTGTATACTTAAGAACATCGTCATATGGTACACGGCCAATAAGTTTGACCCGCCCCCTAATTTCTAAATCTTCCGCATATTTCTCGTATTCCTTCACGGCGTTATCGGGACCGCCGACAATCAAGAATTTCACATTCTCTGGCAACAATTTTAATGATCCGATAGTTTCTTTTACCCCTCGTTTTGGATGCAACCATCCAGTATATCCAACAACGAAATCATCCTTACTCAATCCAATTTTTTCTCTAGCATCGGTTTTTTCTATAGGAATCTGACTAGATGGCCTTGCATTATAGAAAATGGCTACCGGTTTTTTCCATTTTCTGAATTTATCTCCTAATGTTTCAGATAATGTGATTACGTGGTCAACATTCCTAAGTAATTTTCTCTCTAGAAGATAAAATATTTTTCCCTCGAGTTTACTGTTTTGAGAAATCACTAATGGGCAGTCATCATGCGAATCGTAAAGCAAAGGAACCCTTAGCTTCTTCTTTGCTTTTACACAAGCATTTAACAACTCAAGATCATGACAAATAATAACGTCTGGGTTTATTTCTTTGATTTTGGCCATAATCGTCTTTGTAAGTCTAAAGTAAAATAAAATTCTTTTCAGTAAATTTCTTTTGGAGGGGTATAGAAATACTCTGTGAATTTCCATCCCCTCTTTTATTTCAAATTCTGGAAGGGCTTTATGATATCTAATCCAGGATATCACAGAGATTTTATAGCCAGCTTTTTTTAGAGGATAAATTTCTTTCAACGCCCCGATCCATGGATTGGGATAATTCTCTTGAATAAACAAGTCTATTGGCGTTACAACACAAACTCTCATTAGGCAGGGATGGCCTTATACGTGCTTAAAAGTTTTGGTAATATAAGAGTAACTTTATATTATTCACCGGATATAGTATAACGTTTCAGTTTGTAAAAAATAGACAAGATATATCATAATACATAATAATAGTATTATTATATTATATATGAGTGTCTGCAGAAGATTTTAATTGTGCTATGCAGAAGATCTGAGGGCCCTTTAAGAATGAACCCCCTATAATAACAAGTGGCCAGAGAAGAATAGGTAGACCTACACGCAATATCTTTTCAAAAACCTCCATCAAAAGTATTTTGAGTTTATCAAATAAAGATAACCTCTCCTCGGAAAGTATTTGCTGCTTAATATTCTCGATTGGCAGGCGCCAAATGAACCATTCGCCCAGTTCGTGTGTAGGATATTTTTTCACAACAATTTTTTTGATTTGAAAACCGTTTAGCTCCAAAAAATTTCTTAAGGAACGAACTGACCAACCAGTGACATGTCCAGGTGGACCCATCGGCGGAAAATAAAAATCTGCCTGATCAACATTGGGCACGCTTATACCGATATACCCTTTAGGATTAAGTGCCTTCTTTACCGAGATAATAAACTCGTTAGGATTACTAATATGCTCTAAAGTCTCAAAAAATGTTACCACATCGAATCTTCTTTGATGATAATCCTGAATAAACTGTTCGATGGTTAGGGGATGAACATCAGTTAGATTATAACATTTCCTTGAAATTTCTATTTGGCGTTTATTACAATCTATTCCTGTCACGGTATATCTTTCTTTTGCAGCGTATAGGAATGAGCCTAAACCGCACCCTACATCCAAAAGAGTTTTACCATAAACTTTCCCCCTTCGTAGAAATTGTTTATGCCCAAAATGAAGATATTTTGGACGCATACCCTGTTGTAAGTAAAAATCAAATCTCTTACCTGCACCACCAGTATCCTCAGAATATGTTTTAATTGCATTTTCTATAGGATCCGAAAAAACCACATCACAATAGCTACAGCGATATATTGTATATTTACTAAGGTCTGTGCCCTCCCATACGAGACCTTTTTTCTGATAAGGTTGTCTACTTATATATTTCCCACATATGGGGCACTGGATTGTACGCTCACTGTTTACAATAGAGAAAGGCATTTCCCTTCTTATATGGAGTTTTTATGTTAAATAGATTTTGTTTTCTGTTTAATATGTTGGAAAATTATGATTAAGAGACAATTCATTTAAGATTGTATTTTAAAATATAACTATCTGTTTATATGGCATTTAAAAGTGATTAATTTTAACAATTACTGTAAACCTTTACTGTTTTTTCTGCAATCTTTTCCCAAGTAAAATCAGCAACTCTTCTTTTGCATTTTTTAGCAAATTTTTTGAACCACGGGGACAAATATTGGTTCTCATAGAAAAGATTATATTAAATGAGGACTCTACTCCTCGTGGTAGATAAAGAAAAGTTAGGTATGCCATAACATAGAGGTGATTCACATGAAAATATTAGCAATTGGAGCCCACCCAGATGATATTGAGCTTGGTTGTAGTGGAACTGTTGCATTGTGTAATTTAAAGGGATATACAACTTATTTTTTAGTACTAAGCTTGGGTGAAAAGGGGGGAGACCCTAAAATTAGGAAACAAGAGGCGATTAAATCTTCAAAAGTGTTGGGCATTAAGAAATTGTTTTTTGGAAATTTACAAGATACTAAAATAGGGAATAATATCACTACCATTTCTATGATAGAGAAAATTATTAACAAAGTCAGACCAGATATTGTCTTAACCCATAGTTCAAAGGAGACACATCAAGACCACCGCAACACTGCGTTATCAACATTTTCTGCTGCAAGAAATGTGTCGACAATACTTTCATACGAAAGCCCATCAAATTTACAATTTTTTTCACCACAATTATTTATCTGTATAAATAGAACTATAGACCTAAAATTAAAAGCCCTAAAGGTGTTTACGTCCCAAGCAAATAAAGATTATTTAGAGATTGACGCAGTGCTTGGATTGGCTAAATTTAGGGGTTATGCAGCAAAAGCAAAATTTGCTGAGGCGTATGAAGTTGTACGAATAATTATATCTGATGAGAGTGGTCTAAAGCTGATTGTATAGATGAACGAAGAATAAACATGGCTGTAAAATCTACAGAGGTGTTTGAATGCATAAAGATAAAGGTGTGATAGTCAGTATTCATCAACCAAATTATTTACCATACATCGGGTTTTTTCAGAAAGTGGCATTGGCAGATATTTTTGTTGTTTTAGATACTGTCCAATTTTCAAAAGACGATTATATACAAAGGGTAAAAATAAGGACGAAAGACAGTAGCATGTGGCTGACTATACCAATAGAAAGAAAGTATTATTTTAAATTAATCAAAGATATTTATTTACCGCCGGATAAAAAATGGCTTAAAAAGCATAAAAAATCGATAGTATCTAACTATTCAAGATGTAAATACTTTGATGAGAAGTTTGTTGATGAATATTATTCAGGTAATTTTGAGAAATTGCAAGAATTTAATGAATTCGGAATCTTTTATTTGAAAAATAAATTTGAAATAGGGACTAAGTTTATCAGGGCAAGTGAGTTGGGGATAAATGAAAAATTAAAATCTACTGATTTACTGATAGATATAATGAAAAAAGTTAAAGGAGATATTTATATTTCAGGTATGGGTGGCAAAAGATACATAGATGAAAGTAAATTTAAAGAAGCAGACATTAAAATAGAATATTTTGAATTTAAACCATTTGAATATCCACAAAGATGGAGCGGCTTTGAGGGGTACATGAGTGCAATTGATTTATTATTTAATGTTGGAAAAATGATGTTTTAAATTGAAATGAGATAGGCGAAAGAAAGCATATTTTAGTTTTGGAGCAATTTAGCATAGTGTGTCAACACCTCACTTACGACATTCTTCCAATCAAATCTTTCTCTCCATTTTTTTCCCTTCTCCACAAACATTTGTGCTTTGTTTTTATTTCTTAAGATGGTTATCAGCCCTTCATAAATGCTTTCAGTGTTAGGTTCAATTAACACACCGCACTCGCCAATGGCTTCAGGTACGCCCCCTCTGTTTGTAGCCACTATAGGGATATCACAAGCCATAGCCTCTAAAAGTACGATACCAAAAGGTTCATCAAGTGTAGAGAGGACAAAAACATCCGCAGCAGCATAGATACTCAAAAGAGTAGGCAAATCTTTAATCTCTCCTGTAAAAATAACTTGTTTTTCCAGTTCTAAGTGTTTGACTAAAGTCCTTAATTTTTTTTCTTCACCGTAATCAGGACCAACAATCACCAAAGTTAAATCCGGAAATTTAGGCATAAGGTTTGAAACTGCCGTGATAAGCATATCTAATCCTTTATCATATTCTAGGCGAGAAACATTCAATATTACCTTTCCTTTTATGCTATATTTCTCTCTAAAAATATCTCTGCTTGGCAAATTTTTAAACTTTTCCAAATCTACCCCGTTCGGAACCACATATACATTTTCAGCGCCTAAATCTTCAAATATCTTTTTATCTCTTTTTGATACAGCGAATGCAACGTCAAGACTTTTTACAGTCCTCCTACCAATAAGCTTTGTATATATCTCCTTTATAGGTTTAAAAATCCCTCTCCCAGGCATGAACCCATGCGATGTCATCACAAGCTTCCATCCTGATTCCCTCCTAAGTCTTGCAAGTACATCCGAATGGAAATACCCATAGGAATGCGTGTGCACAATATCTGGCTTTATCTCATTAATAATTTTTTTCAGTCCAAAGAATACTGAACCATAACCCCAAACAGGCAGTAATGTCGGATAGGTTTTCATTCTAATAACATTGATGCCATCCATCGTTTCCTTTTTTGGCAGACTTCTATCAACCTCTCTTGGGACCTCTTTCATAAGGTCAGTTGTTACAACATAAACCTCATTACCCATTTTAACCTGTTGTTTTGCAAGGTTATAAACAACCTGCTCACCACCACCTGTAGCAGGTGGGAATCTTATCGCCACATGAACAATCCTCATCAAGCCAGTATTGACCTACATTATTATTAATTGTTGCCAAAGAATTATTAGGACATAGGCCTATTTTGAAAAGATGAAACTTGTCTCAGTCGGCCATGACAAAATGTATCCTCCTATTGGATGTGCACAAAGATCGTATCACATGTCCAGATATCTAAGCAAAAATTTTGATATTACCTTGATAGGTCATAGCGGAGCCATCACAAGATTTAGGAAGCATAGAATCAACAAAAATTTTAGCATAATAGAGATTCCAGGGATTATGACATCAGGCATGGGCGCACTTGGATATTTTCTCACAAAAAAACCTTTATTTGATCCGTTTGTTGCATGGACATGCACGAAATCCCCACATCTACTGAAACATTATCTAAGAGAGGTAGAAAATGCAGATATTCTTGTTTTTGAGGGATGCTGGCATTACCAACTTATTGACAAAGTGAAGGATAAAAATAAAAAGTTGATTGTTTACGATGCACATAACGTGGAATATCTTCTGAAAAGGCAGGTGTACTCGGGTATCTTCAGAAAACTGTTGCCGAAAATATTTGAACTGGAAAAGAAAACCTGCATCGAGAGCGACATTATTCTGGCAACCTGTGAAAAGGAAAAAGAAATGTTTATTAAACTATATGAAATAAACAGCGGGAAGGTTCATGTTATACCTAATTGTGTAGCACTTCCGGAAAAAGATGGAAAAACCGATGAGAAAACAATTTTGTTCATAGGCGGCGCATATTTCGCGAACTTTGAAGCTGTAAGGTTTATTAATGAAACACTTGCAAAAGCTTTACCTGATTTTGTTTTCAGGATTGTTGGCAGGGCTGGTATGGGAACAAAAAATAAAAAGAAAAATGTTGAGGTTTACGGGATGGTTTCCGAGGAAAAGAAGGATGAACTGCTCAGGTCAAGTGAGATTGCGATTAACCCGATTCTTCATGGTGCGGGCATGAATGTGAAGATGCTTGAGTACATGGCATACGGACTGCCGGCTG
>JAHIPG010000129.1 GCA_018894775.1 Nanobdellota archaeon | reverse complement strand
TTCTCCTTCTTCTTTTTCTTTGTTCAAAACATCCATGAGCTCTTCTGTAAGTCTTTTCTCGTGTTCTTCGCTCATGAATCCCATTTTTCCGATATTTTCAGCTATTAGCTTTTGTTCTATTTCTTCCACATTACCTTTGTCCGATTCAATTTCTTCATATTCTTTTGTTGTTAGTTTTGAAGTGTTTTTGAGAACGTAATATGCTGAGTCTAATTGGTTTATTATTTCTTTGAAGTTTATGTCTATTGGCTTTCCTGCGCTTAGCATACCTTCTATCCTTATTGTTACAATCTTATCTTCATAGTTCTTTATTGTATTCAGTATTTCCTGCTTGAGATCTTCTGGTGTCTTATCGTTAGCATCAAAGAAGTAAGTCTGAACATCTTTTACTTTGATTGGAATGTATTCATAGTTTAGCTTATCATCAACTATATAGAATCCTCCATGGTTGAATTCTTCTAATTCTTTGAAGTTATTTGGAAACAAAGCTCCTGGGAATGTTATCAAAGAATTTTCCTGTTTCTTTTGGAAGATATAGTGTACATGACCTCCTGCATAGTAGTTGAAGTTTTTTGGTAAAGAAGCAGATGACATTGAATCCATTTTGTCCATGTTTTCTGGTTTGAACTCTGTCAATGCAGTGTGGAACATCCATATTTTGAATCCTTGTTCTGATTCCAGGTGTGTTTTGTCTAATTCTTGGTAGTCTTTTATCTCTAATCCTCCTTTTTTCCCCAGTAGTCCTGTTATTTTTGCTCCGGTTTTATCTTCTATGAATTTTAGCTTGCCGTTTTCATCGAATTTTCCTACTATTTCTATTAATCCAGACTTTTCTAATACATCAAGCATTGTTTTTCCGGATGGTGAGAAGTCATGGCTTCCCGGAATCATGTAAATAGAAATGTTATGGTCTTTAGCTTCTCTCAATATTGCTGCTGTCTCCCTCATTAGTTCTATTGCTGGCAGTGCTGTATTGAAAAGATCCCCAGAAATGAGTATGAATGCTGTATGGCTTTCAATGCATTTTCTTATCGCTTTTTTTAACGCTTTTATGCCTAATTCTTTGAGTTCTTGCTCTCTCCAGCCTCCGATGTGCACGTCGGCCATATGTGCAAACTTCATCTGTTTAAGAGATTGCCGTGAAGTTTAAAAATATTGTTAATGGAATATTTTATAAACACTATAAGCAGTCCCTAGATTGTGAAGATATTTAATAAAAGAGATAAAACTGTAATTGGTTTGATGTCTGGCACCTCACAGGATGGTATTGATGCTGTTATCATGAATATCACAGATTACGGTAGAAAGACTAAATTCAAGGTATTAGATTTTGAGACTTATTCTTATCCTTCTGAGCTTAAAGAAAAAATCCATGATATTACTACTCAAGATAAGATATGCTTGAAGGATCTTACAAGGTTAAATTATGCGATTGGTAAGCGTTTTGCTTATGCTGCGAATGATATCCGTGAGAAGGCTGGTATCAAGGATGTCGATTTTATAGGTTCTCATGGCCAGACTTTGACTCATTTACCAGAAGAAATATATTTCTGCGGAGAAAACATCAAAGCAACAATTCAGATTGGTGAACCAAGTATAATCGCTAAAGAGACAGGAATCTTAACCGTAGCAGACTTCAGGCCTTGTGATATTGCTTTAGGCGGTGAAGGTGCTCCATTATCAGCTTATACTGATTATCTTATCTTCTATTCAAAGAAAAAGAGCAGAGCTGTAATAAACATTGGAGGAATCTCAAACGTTAGCTTATTACCCAAGTCTTGTTCTTTGGATGAGGTTGGTGCTTTTGATATTGGTCCTGGTAATATGTGTATTGATGAGGCTATGCGAATCCTTTACAACAAAGAATGTGATTTAGACGGTTCTGTTGCAAGTTCAGGAAAAGTGAACAAGAAGTTATTTGATAATATGCTTAAGAATGATTTTTTCAAGAAATCTGTGAAGTCAACAGGAAGGGTTGATTTTGGTGCTGATTTTGTTAAAGAGAATATTGCTTATGCAAAGAAACAGGGTGCTACGGATGAGGATATAATAGCTAATTTTACTAATTTAAGCGCTTACCTGATCTCGAAGAGCATAAATGATCTTGATTTGGATGAAGTTATCCTTTGTGGTGGTGGTGCTAAGAATTCTTGCCTGACACGTATGGTTGAAAAAGATAATGAGAATATAGTTTTAAGAGATATCAAGGATTTTGGTCTGACAGTCGATAACAGGGAGGCAGCTGCTTTTGCTATCCTTGCTAATGAGACTGTTTCTGGTAATCCTAGCAACTTAGGTAGTAGAAGAGGTGTTCTTGGTAAGATTATTTTACCTTAATTCTTTCAGTGCTTTATCAACTTTGTAATCATGTTTTTCTAGAATTTCTTTTGCATCAGTTTTTTTTAGTCCTGTAAGTTCTGTAAGGATTCTTATGGCTCTTTCTTTTAGTTTGATTGAGTTTGGCATCAGATGTGTCATTAAGTTACCAGTAACTCTTCCGGTTTTTATCAAAGCAGATGTTGTTATCATATCCAAAACCATCTTCTGTGCTGTTCCTGATTTCATTCTTGTTGAGCCTGTTAAGATTTCTGCTCCAACTATAACTTCTATAGGGTTCTCTGCAAGTTGAGATATCTCTGCATTCTTGTTGCAGCTTATTGATATTGTTTTGCATCCTATTTCTTTTCCTGCTTTTAATGCTCCTTTTACGAAGGGTGTAGTTCCACTGGCTGATATTCCTACTAGTACATCTTTAGGTGATAATTTTTCTTTCACAATGTCATATCCATCTTTCTCTCTGTCTTCAGAACCTTCTTTTGCTTTGAATACAGCTTCATTAGAGCCTGCTATTATTCCTTGTATCATCTCTGGTTCTGTTCCAAATGTCGGCGGGCATTCTGCAGCCTGGATTATTCCTAACCGGCCACTTGTTCCGGCTCCTATGAAAAATAGCCTTCCTTCATTGTTAAAGGAATTAACAACTAATTTTACAGCTTCTGATATATTATTCAGTTCTTTTTTTACAGAATCGGCGACAGTATTGTCCTCTTGGTTTATTATGTCAACTATTTCTTCAACGCTTTTTGTATGTATCTCCTCTGTCTTTTTGTTCTTGCTTTCAGTTATTTTCATTAAGAAAACCTTTAATCTTTTTGCATGAATTTCTTATAATTTCTGTAATAATTAACTATTTTGTTCTGATATTTTACTGTCTCGTCATATGCAGGGATTCCTTTGTATTTCTTTACAGCCCCTAAGCCGGCATTGTATGCAGATGCCGCCTCCCTTAAGTCTCCATCCCTTGCTTTCATTAGTTCAGCAAAATGTTTTACGCAGAAGTCTATTGCTATCTCTGGAACAAATCTTCCATCTATCTGTTTTAATTCTTCCTCTGTTTTCCCTTCAATCATCTCTTTCAGCTCTTCTTTGTATTTTTTGAATGCTTCATTCGCTTTTTCCCTATATTCTTGATATTTTTGGCTATAGCCTATGATTTCATCAATTGTTTTTTCATTACCTACTTTTATTGTTAATGTGTCTCCTGCCATTATCTTTCCAGGGTTTTTTATTTTAGGATTCAGCTTTAGGATTTCTTTTATGGTTAAACCTTTATTTTTAGCAATCTTAGATAATGTATCTCCTTTTTTTATGAGGTAAGTTTCTGTTTTTGACAGGTTTTGTGCTGCTATTACCATCTTATTCTTATACCTATAAGATTCTCTTCTGTCTTCTCTTGCCTGTGAGATATATTTAGGATTGTAAGCTTTTAGTTCATAGGCTTCTGCTGTTTCTGATATTATTTGAGCGAGACCAGCAGCTCCTGCGAATGATATTGCATCTTTGTTAAATGATGATGTTTCAGCTTTTAGAAGTGCGATTACTGCCAAAGGATCAAGAGGGTATATGTCTTTGTGTTTCTCTACTGCCTTTTCTATTAATGGAAGATATTCCTCTATTTTTGGCTCTTTTTCGATGATTTTTATCAGTTCAGACTTTTCCCCTGTGTTTTCATAGTCTACCACCTGTTCATATAATTCTGTCTGTTTTTTAGTTGCCAGACTACCATAAGGTATCAGTGAAAGACTTAAAGAGATAGCCATCCCTACAAAAAGTTTT
>JAHIPG010000128.1 GCA_018894775.1 Nanobdellota archaeon | reverse complement strand
TAAAAAAATCGTGGAAAACTATTTAAAGTAGTGGTTCATCTACCTTTTTATGGGATTGTTAAATTTGGAAGGGCGTGTAATTGAATGTATATAAAGTATAGAAAATAGGCTCGGGCTTGCGCCCGAAAGCCTTATGACTTTGAATATCGTATTCAAAGTCACATATCACTACCAAAAAAGAAGAGGGAATAGGGGATTATAATCCTTTCTGTGTCAATGCTCTGTTTAAACAACATTGGGAAGGGTTCAAACACAGAAATAAGGGTATTCTTAGAGATATAGAGATTGCAGAAGTAGAGAAGATGCTTTCTTGCAAAGACGAAAAGAAGGGTTTCTTGACATACCACTGTAAAAAGTGTAATGAGGACCATATTTTTTGCTTAGGCTGTAACAGCAGGATATGCTCTCGTTGTGGAAAGCGATATGCAGACGATTGGGCGGAGTCTTTGGTAGAGAATACTTTTGATGTTCCCCATAAACATATTGTTTTTGGATTACCGCCTGCATTATGGGCTGAGTTACGCTGTGATAGGAAAGCTTGGAAGGTAGTTATGGATGCTGTTATAGAAACAATGAAATGGTTCTATGGCTTAACATGCAGCGATGTTAAGCCCGGTGTGATTATAGTCGCTCACCCGTTTGGTAAAGATGTACAATTTAAGTTTCATGTTCATGGCATTGTGACAAAAGGCGGATTTGACAATAAAGGGAAGTTCATAGAATGGACTCGTTTTGTGCCATTTGGGAAACTGCATAAAAAGTGGATGTGGTTTGTATGCGAAGCTCTGAAAAGATATTTTCCTAAAATAGAACGTTACAGCAAACTGTTTGATATGTTATGGGTTAAATATGGCAATGTAGGATTTTATGTAAACGTATGCAAACCAACTCTTCGCACCAAAAAAGAGCTTGCCAGATACGTTGCAAGATATGTGCGCCATCCTGCTATAGCGGATAGCAGGATTATGTATTTTGACGATAAGGTAGTTGCATTCTATTACATTGATACAAAGACAAAAAGGAAGGTTGATGTTGTAATGAAAATAGAGGAGTTTATATTGGCACTATTGCAGCATATTCCTGATAGGCAGTTTAAGATGATAAGGCACTATGGTGCATACTCTAGAACAACCAAGAAGATATATGCAAAGCATTTACGGAGAAGTATAAACCAGTGCAAACCCGAAAACTTAATCAAAAATAGCAGAATAAGGTGCCCAAAGTGTGGTTCTGTAATGGAAAAGGTAGGTTTTACAAGGGGAAAGCCTCCGCCAGATAAGAATAAGCTGGAGGCATGGGCGTAGTTAGGGTTGGTCATGCAGCCCTCAGGCTGCTAATTTATGAAGAGAATAAAACCTGTGATGAAATTCATTTCATCGCTGATAACTATGGGACACATATACATTTGAATACATGTTTACTTGTAGCAGAGTTGTGTAAAATCAAAATAGATGAGAAAAATTTAAAGACAAAGCAACAGCGTGTTGAGTTTCTAAAACAAAAGAATAAGAAAATAATTTTTCATTTTCTGCCCACACACGCCTCATGGTTGAATCAAATTGAAGTTTGGTTTAGCATCATGCAGGGTAAAATAATCAAACGTGGAAATTTTTCTAGTGTCAAGGATCTTGAAAAGAAAATCAAAAATTATATTGAAAAAGATTGGAACCTAAATGCGCACCCTTTTCGATGGACTTATAAGGGGAAAGTTTGTTGTGCTTAATTTCGCAGAAGCATTTAGAATACACGCTACTAGTTGTTCTGAAATTTTTAACTGTTTGGCAATTAATGAATTTGGATATCTGCAATTCTCCGTGAGTGCCATTATGATCCTTTTATCTATCTTATCTATAACATTCATGATTACTATAAAATATGTAACTTATATATAAATATTGTTATTTTAATAGAATTATACCATTTATTTTGTATGTTTATAAAAAATAAGCCTAACGGGGTTTTAAATACTATATACTGTACATACTGCTATATACGGGGGCAAATAACATGAAACGCAATTTAATCCTAATGGGCGGCAAGACATATGTCTTGAGCATACCT
>JAHIPG010000127.1 GCA_018894775.1 Nanobdellota archaeon | reverse complement strand
TGAGAAGGAAAGGGCTAATTTTGGTATAAAGGTATCTGCTCTTGAGAATGATAAGGGGAATTTGTTGAATCTTGAGAGTGATATTAAGGCTAAGAATCTAGCTATAGAAAAGACTAGGAGAGAAATCAATTTAAGTCATCAGAATTTTAATTCTCAGATGTATGCTTTTGAGAAGGAAAGGGCTGATTTTGGTATAAAGGTGGCTGCTAAGGTGGCTGCTCTTAAGAGGGATAGAAAGAACTTTAATAAGACTCTTAAAGAGAAAGTTAGGGATGCAAATGATAAGTTTGTAAAAAACTTTAATTCTGCTGTTAAGAAGCGTTATGATAGGCTGGTTGAGGGATTGTTCACCAGACTGAAGCAGAAAGTAGAAGCTGAAATGAAGTCAGATATTAGTTCTGAGATGGATATGGTTAAGAACAGTGTAAAGGAAGAATTAAATCTGCATTGTGATAATTTCATGGGTATTGAAAAAGAACTCAAAAAAGCACCGCCGAAGAAAGGAGGAGTTAAAAAAGAAAAAAAGTGGTTTAGTTTTGGAAAAAACTCATAACCTTTTTTCTATTGCTTTTGCAACTCTGTCAACAGATGCTACATAGACCGCATCCCCTGGACTGATGTTATATTTTGTTTCTGCATCTTTTGCTGCCCTGTATGCATCAACCATATGTTTTTCCAGCTTTTGGTCGACTTCATCTTCTGACCAGGACTCTTCAGCCAAATTCTGTTGCCATTCAAAGCAGCTTACAGTTACTCCTCCACCATTTGCTAGGATTCCTGGTATCCTATAGATGCCTCTTTGATACATTATCTCATCAGCTTCGTTTGTTGTTGCTCCGTTAGCTCCTTCAACAACTATTTTTGTGTTGATTTTTGGTGTTGTTATATTGGTTAACACACCTTCTAGTGCTGCTGGTGCTAGTACATCACATTGGATGCTCATTAGGTCGTCTACATTAGTTATGTTTGTGGATCCTGGGAAGTTTAGAACGCTTTTGTTAGGATTTTTTATTGCATCATTTTTCCATTCTTCGACTTCATAGGGGTCTAATCCTGTTGCGCAGTAGATTCCTCCTTTGGAATCACTTACTGCTATTAATTTTGATTGGAATTCATCGAAGACAAACTTTGCGTAGTTCATTCCTGCATTTCCGAATCCTTGGACTACCTGTGTTGATCCATACATGTCAATTCCCAAGTCTTTTGCTGCTTCTCTTAGTGTGAAGAACATTCCTCGTGCAGTTGCTCTACCTCTTCCTAGGGAACCTCCGCGTCCTACTGGTTTTCCTGTTACAACTCCATAGATTTTTTTGAACGGTTGTCCGGTTTCTTCTGATATTATCTTGCTATATTCGTCCATCAGCCAGTCCATTATCTGAGGTGTTGTGTTCATATCTGGTGCTGGAACATCTCTTAATGGTCCGATTATTTGGGCTATAGACCTTGTGTATGTTCTTGTCATCCTTTCTAGTTCACATTCACTCATTGGTTTGCCTGTTCCATTAGGATTGTTAGGGTCTCCTTTTGGGTCGCAGATTATTCCACCTTTCCCTCCGCCTAATGGTATTCCCATAAGTGCGCATTTGTAGGTCATGTCTTTTGCAAGGGCCTTTACCTCGTATTGGTTTACATTCCAGTGGTATCTTATTCCACCTTTTGCTGGTCCTCTTGCTGTGCTGTCCTGTACCCTGAATGCATTGAATAATTGTACATTTCCGTCGTCCATTTTTACTGGGAACTTTACGTGTAATTCTCTTTCTGCTTCTGTTATGTAGTCTACTAACCAAGGATCTAGTCCTATGTGTCCTGCTGCTTTTATCAGATTCGCATTTAGATTGTTTAAATATTCTTTTCCAGAATTTTTTGTCATTTTACTCCCTCCCAATGTTTGTATATTATGAACTTATTTTGTATTACGATATCATACTTTATAAATATTGTAGACAATTTTAATGAAAAAATTGGCATAATTGTTATTTTTTAGCATAGAAAAGTATATAAGTGTACAATAACTTACTATAAGTATGGCAGATGTTTTGGATAATAAGGCTAATTTGAAGATACTCAGTTATATCTGCGACGGTAAATGCGTAGATATTAACTATAGTTACCTTTCTAAAAAGCTTAGGAAGCATAGGGATACAGTAAGGAAAAGGGTAAAATCTCTTTTAGCTAATAAAATAATAAACCCTCCTGTGTTTCCATTTTTTGGGCAATATAAGGCGCATCCTCTGATGGTTATGGTTCAGGCAGATATCCCTTTGAAAAAGGAGACTGAGAAGTGGATTGAGCAAGACTCTCATATATTTGCAGCATATAAATTTAAGAGGGGAGATTATAATCTTCTTCTCATATTATTCCACAGAAATATTTTACAATACCAGCTTTGGAGAAGATCTTTAACAAGAGAAGGTAAAATTCCTTCAAGAAGTACAAGATACCCTTCTTCTGCATCATTCTTTTCAACCCAGATGATGATTAAATACGAACCTTCTGCATCTATAAAACTGTTAGAGGAAGTGTTAGAAAAGAGAGGAAGGATAATTTTTGATAATTTTAATCTTGACAGGCTTAGTTTTGATATAATGAAATGTCTGGTGCAAGGCGAGGGGATAAAGCTCAACGAATACATGCTCTCTAAATCATTGAACATAAGCAGGAAGATGCTAAAATCAAGAATTAAAAAATTATTGGATGCCAAAATGATTCTCAAACCAACTTGCAGATTCCCTGATTTTTTCGGACCATCCGACTCTGTGCTTGTTATCTCACAGTTAGAAGTTAAAAAGAAGGAGAAAGAATTTGTGAGGCATATAAAGAAGGATCCTCATGTAAGTTTTGCTTTCCAGATTTGTTCAGGAAAATTCAACTATCTTCTATTTGAGATATTTGAGAGAGTAGCTGACCATATCAAGTGGGACCATGAGCTTAGTAAGAAGTTCGTTAACTGTTTGGGCAGTTCTGATGTTATATATGTTACCCCTAACATGAGGATAGGGATGGACCAGCAGAAAGTATCAGAATCAGTAATCAAGAAAAAGCTGGATCTGTTGAAACATCCTGAGGATGCTCCTAAATGGGATCCACTTCTCAAAGAAGTATGAAAATTAAAATAATAGTAAAGACAAAATCAAAAACATCTGAAATATTGGATTTTGATAAAGAGAAGGATGTTTATCACGTTAACATAAAGTCTCAGCCTATAGAAGGCAAGGCTAATAAGGAAGTTATAAAACTTTTTCACAAGAAGTTTAAGAAGCCTATAAGAATAATTCGAGGCTTAAAAAGTAAAGAGAAAGTTCTTGAGGTCGGATAGAAAACGTTTTAAACTATGAAATTTTAATTTTTATTTTGATGGAAGATTTAATAATAGTGAGTTTGGGAGGATCATTGATTGTTCCAGAGGAAATAGACACAGATTTTCTGAAGAAATTTCGTGAATTAGTATTGAAATATGTTGATAAGGGAAAGAAGTTTATTCTCATAACCGGTGGTGGGAAAGTTTGTCGAAAATACCAGAGTGCTGCTGCTGGTGTAAGGCATTTAGAGAAAGAAGATCTTGATTGGTTAGGTATACATAGTACAAGGCTTAATGCCCATCTTGTTAGGACAATATTCAGAGATGTCGCACACAATAGGGTTGTGAAGGACCCTAATGAGAAGGTAGATTTTAAGGAGTCTGTTCTTGTGGCTGCAGGATGGAAGCCTGGTTGCTCTACAGATTATGATGCTGTTTTACTAGCTAAGACTTATGGTGTAAAGAAAGTTGCAAATCTGACAAATATTGAATATGTTTATGATAAGGATCCTAAGAAGTTTGATGATGCTAAGAAGATAGAGCATATTTCCTGGGATGATTTTAGGAAGATTGTTGGTGATAAGTGGGACCCTGGATTAAATCTCCCTTTTGATCCTATGGCATCCAAAGGAGCGCATGAACTTGGGTTAGAGGTGGCTATTATGGGTGGTAGCGATTTGGATAATTTTGAGTCTTATATAAATGGAAATGAATTTAAAGGTACAACTATTAGTTGATGTTGTGGAGTTTCTATGGAAATCGAAGCAAAATTCATGACAAAACCTCATGTTTTTGAGGATATTTTGGATCTTACTGAGATAGCAGGCTATAAGGTGGAAGAGGTAATTGATATTTCAGAAAAAGATACATATCTTGACACCAAAGATATGGATTTTCATAAGCAGGGTATGAGTTTTAGGATAAGAAAGGAGGATGAAAGGTTCCTCGTAACCCTTAAAGGGAAGCCTAAGCGCGATGGTGCGATATATTCCAGACTTGAAGATGAAGAGATTATCAATGAGTCTGATATTCCTAAGATTTATGATATGTCTTTAGATATAGCACCTATTATTAAGGCTAAAAAATTGGCTAAAAATAAGCCTGTTTCAAAGATTTTTATCGTTGATAAGCAGCGTAAGAGGATGGTTATTGTTAATGATAATTATTCTATAAGAATTGACATGGATATTATTGAATATCTTATTGAGGATGTTGTTGGTCATGAATATGAGTTGGAGATTGAGGCTAAGGACGCCCCTATAGGTGAAGTTAAGATTGTTAGGGATTTCTTGATTAGTAAGTTTGGTAATTATCTCTATCCTTCTGAGAAATCTAAGTATGAACGTGGTCTTGATCTGCTTAAAAATCTTCCAGAATGATTTTGTAATAGTTAGGATGCTTTCATGGAGAAGACATTCTCTAGCTTTTCTTCTACGACTTTTCCTTTTTCTGCATCAAGTTTTATATTCCATATCTTCAGGGTGCTTGTAAGATGCGTTATGTTCCACATTATTTTTCCGTCCTGGTTTTGCAATACTGCTATGATTTTGTTAGGATATTCTCCTGGATATTTTTCTTTTCTCAGATCTTCTATAGTGTTCAACATCTTATTCAGATTTATCTTAACTTTTTCTACATTGAGCTCTTTTACTTCTGATTTGTGCTTTTGGAATATGTCATCCTCTCCACTTAATTCTATCTTTTCTTTAAGTATGAATGTTGTCATTTTGTGCTTCTTCGGCTGGTAGTAGTCTACCTGCCAGTCTCCTGGCTCTTTGTCATTTATTATGATAACGCAGGAAGCTAGATAAGAGTCAGGATTGTCTTCTTTGAATTTTTTGAATTCTTTCGTTTCCTTTAACGTTTTCAGTGATTTTTTGAGCTTTTTTATCATTGTTTATTTCAAGGTATTATTTTTTATTTAAATTCTTCGGTGATAATTATGTAATTACTTATTAGTGGTGAATAACAACATTTATATATTAGAAGGACTATATAATATCTTGTCTTAAAGTAGACTTATAATTTGGTAAAGGCTATCCCAATTGATGCAGAGCATCGGGGCATTACACCTTTACGGAATCATATTATCCCTGAACTCAACAGAAAGTCTCACTTTCTGTGTCTCAGAAACATGAAATGTTTCCAAGACATCCGCAGTTCACTGGATGCGCTTTGGAATCATCATCCGGGATGTATGGCTGGTTTACAGCAGCCGAGATGCCATCAGACATGCTGTGGCACCTAGCCAGATTATAACTGGCGTTTGGATCAGCACATATGCTTAAAAAACGCTACGAAACGGTTCCTCCACGAATGGAGTGCCTTTAGCGTGTAATAAGAAAAGAAACAACAGAACTTTATAAAACCTCGCCACACACTTGTCGCGTGTCGCGTACCCAAAGGATTTCCGACGACAAGAAAAAAATTCCGGAAAAAAAACAGGAGGAAAAAGTCAATACAAACCGGAGCAGAACTCCGGGGTATCAGACCCACAAAGGAATGAAAGAAATCATTAAAGATAAGACAAACCTGGACGCATATAGAGAACAATGCTGTACCAGAACAGGCGTTTGTTATACTTACTGGAATGAGTTCTTTCCTAAGGCAATAGAGTTTGAGAAACGTGGCATAGAAGGGGTTGCAGATAATATTAAGAAATGCCCTATTAGGAATTATAGGGCAAGAGTG
>JAHIPG010000126.1 GCA_018894775.1 Nanobdellota archaeon | reverse complement strand
CTGATCAACATGATTGATACACCCGGACATATAGATTTTAGTGGAGATGTAACAAGGGCTATGAGGGCTGTGGATGGAGCAATCGTACTCTGTTGCGCAGTAGAAGGAATCATGCCTCAAACAGAAACTGTGCTTAGACAAGCATTGAAAGAAAGAGTAAAGCCAGTCTTGTTTATCAATAAAGTTGACAGGCTGATTAAAGAAGTTAAGCTGACACCAGAAGCTATGCAACAAAAATTTGTAGGCATAATTGCATCTGTAAATGAATTCATTGAACAGACAGCACCAAAAGAATTCAAGGATAAATGGAAAGTAAGTATCCAGGATGGATCTGTTGCATTCGGATCAGCATTCCATAACTGGGCTGTATCTTTTGCTTATATGAAAAAATCAGGAATAACATTCAAAGATATAATTGAAGCATACCAAAATGATGATTTCAAGCCGTTAGCAAAGAAAGCTCCAATACACAAAGTAATATTAGACATGGTAATAAATCATCACCCTAACCCTATGGATGCACAGAAATATAGGGTGCCAAAAATATGGCATGGTGATCTAGAGAGTGAAGAAGGAAAATCATTAGTGAACTGTGACCCAAATGGAATTGTAGCATTTGTTGTAACAAAAATTGTTGTAGATAAGCATGCAGGAGAAGTCAGCGCAGGACGTTTATTCTCAGGAACCTTGAGACAAGGCCAAGAATTGATCATGAACATGGCAAAAAGAACAATTAGACTGCAGCAAATATCAATCTACAAAGGTGCACAAAGAATGCAGGTAGATGAAGTCAAAGCAGGAAATATCTGCGGAATAGTAGGACTTAAAGATACTTTTGCAGGAGAGACAGTATCAAGTGTGCCATTAGAACCATTCGAATCATTAAAACACATATTCGAACCAGTAGTTACAAAATCTATCGAAGCAAAATCACCAGCGGACCTTCCAAAACTTGTAGAAGTATTGAAGACTGTAAACAAAGAAGATCCTACATTATTTGTAGAAATCAATGAAGAAACAGGAGAAAACCTGATAAGTGGTATGGGAGAACTGCATCTAGAAGTCATAGAAAACAGGATTAAATCAGAAAAAGACCTTGATGTTATAACAAGTCCGCCTATTGTTGTATATAGGGAAACAATAAACAAAAAATCACCAGAAGTTGAAGGAAAAAGCCCAAACAAACACAACAAGTTCTATTGCATAGTAGAACCCTTATCTGATGAAATATATAAAGTAATCAAAGAAGGGGAAATACCAGAGGGTAGAATCAAGAAAAAAGATATGGCAACATTCCAAAAGCTAGCTGAATTAGGAATACCTATGAAAGAAGCAAGGCAGTTAAGACAAGTATACAAAGGAAACGTGCTATTCGATCAAACAAGAGGAGAAGTACACATAGGAGAAATCATAGAAATGGTGATGGACGCTTTCGAACAAGTCATGGATGGAGGCCCATTAGCAAGAGAACCCTGTATGAGAATTAAGGTAAACCTGGTTGATACCAAACTACACGAAGACGCAATCCACAGGGGACCAGCACAGGTATACCCTGCTGTCAGAGAATCTATAAGGGGAGCGATGTCACAGGCAGGAACAATAATCTTTGAACCATTACAGCTATTACAGATTGAAGGTCCAGACGAATACATGGGAGAAATATCCAAGCTGGTATCCAACAAGAGAGGACAATTGTTAAGCATGGACCAACAAGGGGCACAAGTAGTCGTAAAAGCAAAACTCCCTGTAGCAGAAATGTTTGGAATCGCATCAGAATTGAGATCAGCAACAGGTGGA
Source organism: Nanobdellota archaeon (assembly GCA_018894775.1). GTDB lineage: Archaea > Nanobdellota > Nanobdellia > SCGC-AAA011-G17 > VGLX01 > JAHIPG01. The sequence continues at coordinate 4,960 of JAHIPG010000126.1, read as the reverse complement.
AGAGGAAACTACTTCATCGTAGATCAAGAATTCCAGAAGCTGCCTGAAGCATTAACTGATAAGGTTGTCAAACAGATAAGACAAAGAAAAGGTTTAGGCGAAAACCAATAAACCTTATTTTCTTTTCATTTTAAACCAAAACCTTAATATAGAAACATCTCTCTAAAATTAATCAGATGAAACTATCAAAAAAGAAGCTAGATGTACCCGAATTAAATCATAGATCATCATGGTTAAAAAAATTACTTTATCTTATTATAATCGCAGCGATAATCTACGGAATATTCCACTATGGTTTCATAAAAAAAAACTGTGAACGGGATGAAGAATGTTTCTCAGAATCGGCAAAAACTTGTTGGCCTACAAAACTAATAAATGTCAAAAACGGAAACTACTATGACTATGCAATTAAAGGAAAAAGGGGTGAAGATTGTCTGATATATGTTAAGTTGGATAAGATAGCTCCAGGTACACCAATAGATATGAAAGGACAGTTTGAAGGAAAAGATATGCACTGCAGAGTTCCCTTAGCTGAACTTGAGACTACAGACTTTAAAGAACTCAAAGGATTCATGCAATACTGCCATGGGGAACTAAAAGAAGCAATCTATGAGCAGATAATCACAAAGATGTACGGTTTAGTAATACAGAATCTGGACGAGATAATCGAAGCAGGAACAGAAGCAATATCGTAAAATATTTAAATGAATAATAAGACTACTCTTTCTATGAGAAATAAAATAATCGCTTTATTATTACTGTTGGTTATTCTTAGCGGATGCAAGATAACAGGGTCTACTGTAGAAGAGACAGAAATACCAGACAGAATCCAGGCAGAAGCAAAAGCATTACAATTTCTATATGACCATACACAAAATAAAGAAGTATACGATAAAGAGTTAAGCTTAGAAAATTATGTCTTTGACTCATGGAAAGAAGGAGATGAATGGCATGTAATAATCTACTTAGGGCATACCTTCATAGAAGTACTAGTTTATGATGATGAAAATATAAAAGTACTGCAGGAAACAGACTACTGGAGAAAAGTCCCTAAAGATGTCAAAACCAAAGTTTATGAAGACATGAATAAAGGAACAGATGTAGAATTTACATAAAAAAATAAAAAAAGATTATTTTTCCTTCTTTTTGAAGAACTTTTTCTTACAGACTACTGCTCCTGCTAACAATACAACAATTACTAGCCCTACTATTAGTCTTGTGTTAGACTTGCTAGGAGTAACTGTAGTTACAGGTTCTTCAGTTTCTTCTGGTGGAATCTCAGCTGTTTCTTCTATGATTTCTTCTGTTGTTTCTTCCTCAACAACTTCTTCAACTTCTGCTTCTTCTCCAATACATGCTCCATCCATACATCCTTCTGGACAATCATACCTTTCAAGTGTAGTTTTTCCATCAGGATCACAGAAATATTCTTCAAGCCTAGTTTCATCTAAACATTGGTCTACAACTTCACTTATCACATTATCATTCTTTGTATAAATCGTAGTACCTTTCTCTTCATAGTTTTGGCCACCATCACTATCAGTACACTCAGCAGAAACCCCAATTGTCAGAAATAATGCCATTACTAATAGTATACCCAGTCTCTTCATAATACCACCTCCTTATAGTAACTAATGCACATTTACTTTATTTAACTCTTTCGCTAAGAAGTTTCTTTCCTGAAATCTTTGATTTAGGTTAGAGATGAACTTATCGGAATTTTTTTCTTGTCGTCGGAAATCCTTTGAGTATGCGACACGCGACAAGTGTATGGGTAGGATTTTATAAAGGCAAAAGATTTTTTTGTTTTTGATGGTAGAAAATTTGGTTTATAAAAAGACGGTGAAGGTACCTGTTCATTTTGGAACGAATAAAGAGAAGATTTCTAAGCTGAATAAGATTACAGCTAGGCTGACTTATGCTGTAAGGTTATGGAATGAGTTGATAGGGGATAATGATATCTGGTATAGGAAGGAATTGCAAAGGTTGGAGTATCAGCATTATGTTCAGGAAGTAACAAAGCTTTCCTCTGGTTATGTTCAACAAGCTGGCAATAAGGCATTATGGATGTGGAAACAATACAGAACAACTTACAAAAATTGGGAGTGTAAGCTTAAACGTGCAAAGAAAGGAAGCAAATGGTATAATAAATTGTTAAAAAGGGAGCCTTCTAAACCCTTTCAATCTAAAAAATCGTTATTAAAGAAAATACCAGTAAGACTAGATTACAGAACAGGGAACATCAAAAAAACAGAATTGAAATTATCAGGTTATGTTATGAACATTTCAACGTTAAAAAAACGTGATAATTTGACAATATTGCTAAACCCTTCGCAGTATCATAAGAGATTATTAGAAGAAGGAAAGATATGTGATTTTGAAATCATTAAAGAAGGAAACAAGTACTATGCTTATATCGTTTGCCAGTTTGAAGTTCCTACTCAACAAATACAAAGTATAAGGGGGGTTGATCTGGGTGTTAGGAGGACGCTATCAGATGTTCTAATAGATCCTAAACCAATCAAATTCTCAAATGTTGTTGATATTGAGAAAAGAAACAAGCTAAAAAAACTAAATGACAGAATAAGCCACCTAAGGAGACTACAGAAATGGAATGTGCTCAAACAACTTAGGAATCTAAGAAACAATTACGCTATCGACAGAGAAAGAAAACTAGCTAAAAAATACGCTAAGAAATGCAACAATGAATTAGTCGTAATTGGACATCCAAAAAATATAAGATACAATAACTATAAAGGTAACGGCAATAAAAAAGGAAGAAAAATACTGCAAGGTTGGTCTTTTCTAAGACAAGCACAGTTCATCAAACAAAAACTAAACGAAAAAGGAATGGTAGTAGAAATAACATGCGAATGGTGGACCTCAAAAAAATGCCACAAATGCAATGGAACAGTAACAAGAAATGGACCAAGAATAAAATGCAAAGATTGTAATATACAGTATGATGCTGACTATAATGCTTGCATAAACCTTGCTAGGTAAGGCATGCCCTATCTTAGTAACAAGTCCTTCCTAGAAAAGGCGGGAGCTACAGATGGACTAGCCCGAACTAAGGATGATTACTCTCAAAAGAGTATGAGCTTAGAAGTCAATTCCTTAACTAACAGTTAGGTATTTGTCGTTCACACCTTTTTAATCAAAAAAATAGCCGTAGAACAGCATACCCTAAGAAACAGCCTGCAGTGATGAAAGGCATAGCAGGATAGAACTTTTTCTTATCAGCAACCCAAAATAAGTATAATAAAGATAAAGCAGCAAAAAAGGAGATTATCAAAGCATTAAATCCATAGGATTTCATTACAACACCTGCAAATAATAATGGTAATCCTATGTCTCCTCCGCCAAGAATAGCAACACCCTTACCATAAGGAATCAATATACCTGCAAAAAGCCGGAGTTTGGTCTGAAATTTAGCAAGCTTGACCATATGTCCAGTTTTTCTAACAGCAATATAATCATATATAGAGATTATAACTAAAAATATGGATATTGAAAAAACATTAAAAATAGGGACAAAAATAGCTGCCAAACCACCATATATGAATAACTCACCTATGTTATGTATTATGATATTTTTCTTGATAACTTTGAAAAAGGCAAAGACTATTGAAGCGATGAACGCAAACAGTTGACCCATGAAGGCATTCAAAGCTATAGTAATACAAAAAACAATAGATAAGAAGAACCAGGCTTTCCAGATAAACTTCAGATTAAATTTAGCCAAAAGGAACGCAATACCTGTAGCGACAAGAATAAGTATGAATAATGGAACAAAAGATGTCCCTTCTTCCAACTCTGGCCGTTCAATATTTAAGGGCAGTTCAGGAGTTTCAATATAATGCTGTGTTATGAATAAACCTATAACTTGTGCCAGAAAAAAGATTGTCAATAAAATAATAGTTACTATCCATGTATGCTTCATTAACACAAAATGAGGGAGGCTAATATAAAAGCGTTTTGGAATTAACTATTTACTATCAAAAATTTTAAAAACAGGCTAAATATCCCCTAATCTAACATGGATTATACTCTTTTACTATACCTGCAAAGATTCATAGTCGCGACACTATTCGCAGCAGCTGTATTTCTCTGGTATAAGATAAGCAACGAAAACCCTGCACTCTACAAGTCCAGACATGCTATAAAATTCGTTTTAATGGTAGCATTTATCTTAATAATAAAAGCACTTCTTGTATTGCCTGATCCTGGAAATGTAAGATTTATACTCCAACACCTGCTTATGTCAGTTTTGGCATTGGGATTCTTCTTTGAAATAAAAAAAGTCTACAAAAAGAACATTGCAATAAGAAAAAAAGAGATTAAGATAGATAACATGGAGACAGAACTTGTTCAGAAAACTCCAGTCCTAAAGCCAAAAAGATCTGAAGGCTTGAAAAATCTAATCCAGCAACATAAAGACAGGAAACTGGAAAAGAAAACTGAAAAACTTGAACAATGGGAAGATAAGTTAGGGGATCTAAAAGACGACCTGGGGATAGAAAAAGAAAAACTTCTTAGATTAAATAAAGAGTTAGAGGTAAAAGAGAAACAATTATCCCTATTTGAAGGGAGTCTATCAACTAGAGAGAAAAAACTGCAAAAAAAAGAATTAGTCCATGGAAAAAAAGAGGAAGAACTCAAACAGAAAACTGAAGAGATACACTCTATAAAAAATAAGATAAAAGAAGAGCAAAAGGATATAGACAGGAAAATAAAAACTATGAGTCTATTGGAAGAAGACATAAAAGACAAAAAAGAGGACATACAGATAGAACAAAAAAAACTGGAGAAACTAAAAAATGCTTAGAGAACTTGTACTCACACTAGATATATTGGCACTAGTATTCCTCTTAGCAGGAGCATCATATTTCTATAAACAAAAAAAGTTTGAAAGCATTAGGTTACATAAAGTGACAAAACTTCTAACAATGGGTGTTGT
>JAHIPG010000125.1 GCA_018894775.1 Nanobdellota archaeon | reverse complement strand
TACATTTTATTTATATTTTAATCAGTAAAACTACTTAATTTTTCTTCAATTTCAATCCATTTAGTTTCTACCGCCGTATAATTTGTTCTAACAACATTAAGTGGAATTCCTTTTTGTTGTCTATGTGTTGTTCTTAGAGCTCTTTTTCTATAAGAGTTAGCTATGTTATTTGCTTTAGACCTTAAGTTATTATCTCCTAATATTTTTCTTAAATCTCCAATACTGATTACATTTTTTTTAAAGTATTCTGGACAATCTGAAAATAATACGTCAAGATATCTTTTTACATATAAAAAACACTCGTCACCACAGATCACTAATGTGTCAAAATTATTTAAATCATCTTTTATCAAGTAGTAAATACAAATAGCATATATCCTTGCATAATCATGATTTGCTTCTAAATTTTTTTCTAGTTCTTTTTTCAATTGTATACGCAATGCTAAACCTTTGTGGCTACCATCACTTACTAGTTTGAAAGCTATTCCTGTATGTTTTCTTTCATATAACTTTGCACTAGTGTCAATGTGCATTACATTTCCTAAATTTACCATAGTTGTTTGTTTTAGTTAATTGATTATTTAAAAAACTTTGCTATTGATATATTGTTTTTAGGTACCGAAAAGCTTATATAGTTTAGGTACCTAACTATTTGTATGGTAAAACAACAATATTGCCGAAACTGTAAAGAAGGTGGATTAACAATACAACACAAAATACAAGATTATCAAAAAACAAGAATCCATAATTACAAGATTGAAACAGTATTTATGAAACTTAAAGATAGGATATACGATTTTAGAGGATTTAATATTCTTAAGATTCTAACTATATTTAAATGTTTTTTAGGTGCCAAATATCAGCCCTAACGTCTTCTTTTGGGTGACGTTTACCCAACAGCTCACGATTTTCAAATTTCTAAATTTTTGAAATATTTCCAAACAGATGTTTTTGGCTGAGAGTAACCAAACGGGTTTCGTATACGGGGCTGCCAACTCAACTGGATTTCGTAAACACTTCCACCTGAGTTTTGTACAAATAGCAACCAAGTTTCCAAAGGAAACCACCACCCAATTTTTGTAAATGAAATGATCGTGTTTTGGCAGGAGAGGAGCTGTAGTGCTGATGCTTTAGACATATTATTTAGTCATAACTTAAAGAGCTTACAGCCTTTACCCTAAAGAACACTGCCGATCTTTGAAAGAAGTTAATAAGCATCATCATGATGTTTAAGTGTTATGAAGTACACCTTGTTCTCTTTGAATTCAAACTTCAAAACAAACGGCCCTAAGTGAACTCTTTGCTTTCCCTTCAGGATATTCCTTAAACGTTTTAGATGCTTCGGTTCTACTAAGATAACTCTAATCTTCTTTTCTAACCTTTTGTACAATGCTTTATCTTTCTTTTTTAGTTTCCTCAACTGTTTTTTAAACTCATCAGAGAATACAGCTTCGTACATTTTTTAAAGAGACGCAAAAAAATCATTTAAATCGTCTTCTGTCTTGCATACAGTAACCTTGCCTTCCTTTATATCCCTTTCACCTTTATTTACGCTATCCTGGAACTCTTTATCGAAACAAAGAAAGGCTTCCTTAATATCTTCCAGCATAGCCTCAACCTTATTTATTTTTCTTACATATTCTTCAACATTCACCATCTGAATAGTTTTGGTTCGCATTTTATTCCACCTAACAAAAGCTAAGCTAAGAAGGTATTTAAAACTAACGATTTCCAAAAAATTTTTATGATTATGATTTAGGCGACGCAAATGGCTAAGGCAAGTGGCTGATTTGACTAGCCTGCCGGGCGATGGGTTGGCACAACGGAATGCTGTTTTTTTGCAAGAGATGAGCTATAGTGAGGGATTATGAGGAACTATAGAAAAAGAACAAAAACAGAAGAGAAAAAAAAGGAAAAAGGGTTTATTTGTCTGGGTTTTTGTTCAGCCTAGCCAAGCCTTATGATAACATTTCCATCGCCAGGCACTTCAATACCTCCTCCGGCAGCACTAGTAGCGTTGAACACAGCACCAGAAGCAGTAAAAACATTCAAACCATGCGTGGGAGAGGTTGTGCCGATGCCGACGTTGCCATTATTTCATCAATGTTTTTTCTATGTCTTTAAGGTCAAATAATAGAACATTTTCTTCTTTAATTTTCTTTTTAAAGCTTTTCGCAATTATGCAAAAATACTCTTCTCTTTTGTTCTTACGCCAATCCATAAATTTTGCTTTTTCTCTTAGTTTTTTCAACAATTTTTCTGCATCTATTTTATCCTGCCATTTGCATTCGATAAAAAGGGCTTTGTTTATTTTCTGGTTTAAAGCTATTAAGTCTATTTCGATTTCTTGTCTTATACCTTCGACTCTTGCAGAACCCCACCAATTATTAATATAATCTATTTTGAATGGAAGCTTGTTTTCTGCATTAAGTTTTGTTATGAACTCTATGCATATGTCTTCGAACCTTTTTCCAAAGAAGGTATTGAAATCTGTTTTAACAGGCTTCATTATCTCTTCTATACTTTTTAACTTGTATTCTGAAAATTTATCATAAACGAATCTGAACCAAAACCGTATTAAAGGATGGTTTACAGAGTATCTTGTATTTTTTTTATTGTCTATTGGCCTTGTTGTTTTTAATAATCCAAATTTTTCTTCAAGTTCTGATAAGTGCCTCGTGATAGAGCTTTCTTTCATATGTATGTTATCAGCGATTTCGCTTAGTTTTGTTTTTCCTATCGCAACGGAGTGTAGTATTGAATAATATACAGGACTTCTTCTGCCAAATTCTTGTTTTAAAATGTCTGCTACCTCGTTCTCCAAAGGTGCGTTCTCCTGCATAAATAGGTATTTGATTATGTCTGGGTAATTTTTATTTATTAAGTTAAACTGTTCTAAAGAAGCATAGTATTTTGGGAATCCACCGAATAAGCTGTAAATTTTTAACATGTTTTCAACGTTGTCGTATCTAAGATGTTTCAATGCTTCCATGCTGTGCTCGAAGCTGAAAGGTTTCAGTTTTATTTTCGCAGAAATTCTTCCGTATAACGGCTGTTTTTTATCTTCAAATATTTTTTTGAATAATCCTATCAGTGATCCAAGGATTATGATATTTAAAGGCGTTGTTTTGTGTTCGTCACAGTTTTTCTGCATTATTGAAAATACGCTTTTGTCTATTGTGTAGAAGTTTTGGAATTCATCAAAGACTATGATGTAGCCTTTGCATCTTTTGAAGATGATTTCAAAAAAAGTTGTCCATGAATCTATGTTTTCTAATTTTGTGATAATTTCATATTTTTTTAGTTCTTCGCTGAATTCTCTTAACAGTTCTGCTGAAGTTTTTGATTCGTAGATAAAGAAATAGATTGCTTTTTTATTTTTGATGAATTCTTTTGTAAGGGTTGTTTTACCGACTCTTCTTAATCCTGATACTGCTATTGTTATCAGCTGTTTTTTTGAAAGTGAGAAGTATTCTTCCATTTGTTTTAATTCATTTTTTCTATCGATAAATTTCATTTGTATTCACCTAATGAATATTTAGTAAGTGAATATTTATAAATATTTCTATTCTTCACTATCAGTGTTTTGATTAGGATCATTTTACGCCACGGCACATAAATATTTTAGGCCATAAAATTCCAAAGAAAATCGTAAAAAACTAATCAAACATCCAGCTTTTTCTGACCTTTTGGCAGCCTCTTCATACTTTTCTTTTTATACACAACGTGCAAAGGAAAGAACTCGAAATAATCCTTGTCATCAAACCAGGCGCATTTGAAATGGTAAAGCCTTAATCCAGTCAATCTGCTCAAAGCCAAAGCATAAATCGTCAGCTGCTCTATCGGCTTCTCTTTCTTGGCAGATGGCTTATAATCCATCAAGTAAATAGCTCCGTTTCTCACCTGCACCAAGTCAATATGACCTGTTACGTGCTCACCATCTTCTAAGCGTACAGGAACATCAAAGTTCAGCTCGTGCTTGTAATGCCTCAAATCATCACAGTCTAAGAACACTGGAACTTCAACAGCAATGGTAACACTATCATTAGCTATCATGAAATCCTGCAAAGCCTCATGCCTCGCCTTGTTGTTAGCAACTGCTTGAAGCACAAAATTAGCTATCCTCGTAGCAAAGTTCGTCTTCGGAGTGATCTTAACTTCTTCCAAATTGAACCTTTTCTTATACTCAGATGCTCTCTTAACAGGGTTCTGAAACAATTGATGAGGGCACTCTGCTATTACAAGCTCTAAAAAATCCTGCAAAGGCTTAAAACGGCTATGCTTAAACTCTTCGTTTAAGATCATACCCATCTTAGCCCTGTGATACTTAAAGCTATAAATCTGCTGGTGAATAAGCTTAGACTCTTCCATCAAATCTTTCTGCCCATAATTTTTTACAGCAAAGTCACGCATCCTAACAAAAGGAATGTACCGCTCGTACTCCTTAATCCAATTCGAGACCGCTCTAGAAGTTATGCTTATACCATACCTTTCTTTGACCACAGCAGGAATCCTATCAACAGAACCCAACCTGTTATACAAGGTGATAGCATCAATTATGACCTTTAAAGGATAGGTCTTGTTTTTAGTTACAGCTGATGTAAAACTCTTATCACACTTCTTGCAATAATATCTCTGAACTTCTTCAAACTTCTTTTCCCTCTTGCCTCTCTTTATGATTCTTCCCTGGCAGTAAGGGCAATGGGTAAGAGTTTTATAGTTATTGTTGATACTTTTTTCCTTTTTAACTATACTTTTCTTACCCATTTTTATTTCTTAATCTTGTTTTTATTTCT
>JAHIPG010000124.1 GCA_018894775.1 Nanobdellota archaeon | reverse complement strand
ATATTTAAATGTTTGCTTCCGAATATACTTTTTGTAAAGTAGTAACACAAAAAATATAAATAACTTTTTTATCTGGAATTTTTTTTCATAACAACATTTAAATAATTAAAATCCTCCTTTTAGATAACTATGTTAAGTATAAGATTTATTCGTGAAAATGCTGATGTTGTAAAGAAAAGTTTGAAGCAAAGGAAAGATATTGAGAAGATTAATTGGGTTGATGAAGTTCTGGCTATCGACGAGAAATGGCTTTCTTTGAAACAGGAAGTTGATGAGTTAAGGCGTAGAAGAAATGAAATCGCCCAAGAGATAAATAGTTTAAAGAAAGAGGGTAAGGATACTTCTAAAAAAATTAAGGAAGCAAAAGATGTTCCTGGTAAAATAAAAACATCTGAAGAAGAATTGGAAAAGTTAGAAGAAAAAAGAAAATATTTTCTGATGAGGATCCCAAATGTTTTGCATGAGTCTGTTCCTTATGGAAAAGATGATTCTGAAAATGTTGAGGTAAAAAAAGTTGGTAAAATGCCTAAGTTTAGTTTTGAATTAAAAGCACATGGTGAGTTAGTTGAAGGTTTGGGTATTGCAGATTTCAAAAGAGCAACCAAAATTGCTGGTTCAGGATTTAATTATCTGAAAGGGGAACTTGTATTGCTTGATATTGCGTTGCAGAGATTTGCAATTGATTTTCTTGTTAAGAAAGGTTACACTTTGGTCTATCCTCCTTTCATGATGAACAGGAAATCTTGTGAGGGCGTTACAGATCTTGCAGATTTCGAGAATGTTATGTATAAGGTTGAAGATGAAGATCTTTACATGATTGCAACATCAGAACATCCGATGGGTGCTATGTTCATGGATGAAGTTATTGATGAGAAAGATTTACCTTTGAAGTTTTGTGGATTAAGCGCATGCTTTAGAAAAGAGATTGGTTCTCATGGTGTGGATACAAGGGGTTTGTTCAGGATGCATCAGTTCAATAAGGTTGAACAGTTTATTTTTTGCAAGCCGGAGGATTCTTGGAAGTTGCATGAAGAACTGCAGAAAAATTCTGAGGTTATGTTCAAAGAATTAGGAATTCCTTTTAGGGTTGTTAATATCTGTACAGGAGATATCGGGATTGTTGCTGCAAAGAAGTTTGATATTGAAGCATGGTTCCCAAGAAGCAAGGAATATAAGGAAGTTGGGAGCAATTCTAATTGTACTTCTTATCAGGCGATAAGGTTGAACATTAGGTATGATAAGAAGGATGGTGAAAGAAATTATGTCCATACATTGAACAATACTGGCATTGCAACATCCAGGGTGATGGTTGCTATTCTTGAAAACTATCAGCAGAAGGATGGTTCTGTTAAGATTCCAAAAGTATTACAGAAATATATGTATAGTAAGAAATTTATTGGTAAGCCTGAGAAGAAGACTAAGAAGACCTATAAGAAAAAGAAGCTGTCAAAGAAAAGAAAAAAGAGGTAAAGCTTTTAAACCTAAATTCTAGACTTGTTATTATGGAAGTCGGACCTAAACATGTTGGTATAATTTTGGATGGTAATAGGCGTTATGCTAAGAAGCATAATCTTAATCCATTATCTGGTCATGAACATGGTATAAAAATTATACATGGCCTTTTTGATTGGGCTAAAGAGTTAGAGATTAAAGAAATGAGTTTGTATGCTTTCTCTACCGAAAATTTTAATCGGAATAAAGAAGAGGTTGAATATCTCATGAATATTTTTTTGGAAGAGTTTGATAATCTTTTGGAATCTGATAAGCTTGAGAAAGAGCAGATTAGGGTTAGATTTATTGGTCGGATAAATCTTTTTGATAAGAAAATTAAGGATAAGATGGAAGAGCTTATGGAGAAGACCAAAGATTATGATAAGTTTGCTGTTAATTTTTGTATGGCTTATGGTGGCAGGGCAGAGATTGTTGATTCTGTCAATAAGCTTATCAAACAGGGTGTTAAAGAGATTGATGAACAGATGATTTTTGATAATCTTTACCTGAAATCTGAGCCTGATTTGATTATCCGTACATCTGAGCAAAGATTGAGTAATTTCTTGATGTGGCAGGGGGCTTATTCTGAGATAATATTCTTGCCCAATCTTCTATGGCCGGAGTTCTCTAAGCAGGATTTGGCTGATTGTGTTGAGGAATTTAAGCGTAGAAAAAGAAGGTATGGGGAGTAATTACTTTATGGTGATGACTAATCCTAAACTTTTGCGTTTTTGACTAGTATGTGTTGGTTTAGTATTTTTCTTCCGGTGTTGTAATTGTTGAAGTTTTTTTTGAGCCAGTATGTTGTTTTTTGTGCTGTGAGTTGTGCGAATCTGCACATTTCTCCTATGGTTT
>JAHIPG010000123.1 GCA_018894775.1 Nanobdellota archaeon | reverse complement strand
GGTGTAGGGCTTATCCTTTTAGGATTGCTATATATGGGCGTGGAGTTTGCACCTGAGGAGGAAGAAACAGAGATACTAATATTCAAGACCGTTATGAAAGAGCTAAAAGACATCAAAAACAGATTGGAAAAGTTAGAGAAATATCATGAACAAGATAAAATAAAAGTGAGGTAGCTATGGAAAGAACATCATTGTTAGGCGTTGTGCGTGTAGTTTTCAGTGTTTTCAGGATTAGACCAATGAAACTAATACTCACGAGTGTGGCAATAATTGCTATTTTTGCATGGATTCAGGAGTATTATAATTTACCTGAGTATATAAGACTTATTTCCCTCTTTATTGGTTTTGGGATTATTGTTTTAGGAATATTTGATATAGCGGTGTGGGCAATGGAAAGGGAGCGGGCTGAAGAGGAAGAGGAGGAGGAAGCACAGGATTCGGAGGATATCAAAAAAGAACTCAGTGAAATCAAGAAGAGACTGGAAATCTTAGAAAAAAAGGTGTGATAAAATTGGAAAAACAGGAGAAAGAGATGCTCATAAGCATTATGGAGGGAGTAAAGAACATTAAAAATATAGTGGAAGGATTAGAAAAAGAACATCAACAGGAAAAAACAAAAAGAAAAGAAGATGAGAGGCGTGAACGCATGGAAGAGATGCGCATATGTAGAATAAGCAGATGGCTTGGCATTGGGATAATAACCTTTGCAACTATAATAATGATTCTTGCATTGTTAGGGGTTATTGAAATGCCGCCTATTTCACCTTAACATGCATCTGAAATATAATGGGTGATGAAGTATGAAAAAAAGAAAAACGCTGCTGAGTGTTGCACATGAATTTCTTGCTGCATTACCCCATCTGTTCAAACATAGGCCTATGCAGTTGATGTTTATAGGCATAGGTGTTATAGCCATTTCTTTACCAGTTTTGGACTACTACAATACCTCTCAATGGCTAATGCTCATTCCTGCATTCATTGGTATAGGGTTCATTGTTTTGGGAGTCCTTGATCTCCCAGAGCACGAAAAAGAGGAAACAGAGCATATCAGAGAAGAGTCTGGGCAAGACCTTAAGGATATCAAAAGAGAACTTAAAGAAATCAGGAACAGATTAGAAAAAATAGAGGAACGTTATCCCAACCAAAACTTTTCAACCCCTCTCTGGGTGGGTTTTTATCTTTACCTCCGCCTGCTTAAGAAGATAAAAGGAGTGGACATGCCATTAGAATTTTTCTGCTATCCCCAATCTGTGAGTTCAAACATCATGAGGAAGATGTCCAAGACAATGAAAAAAGATGAATTTGCTCAAAGAGGGGAAGATGAAGGTGGGGAAGAATGAGAAGAATTAGATGGATAAAAATAATCAAATACAGCCCCTACATAGTGCTGGTAGCAGGTGCAGGTTTTCTTATTTCATTCCTCATCCTTTCATACTACATTCAAACGGAGGAGGGCACAGTCACTATCGTCATGGTAGTGGGAGGAGCAATGATTGGGATGATTGCAACAGTTTTTGCATTCCTTTCAATGCTTGCGAGACTTTACGGATAAAGAATGAGGGAAATTATGAGGAAGATATATGTGGATGGAAAGGGCATGATAAAAGATGGTGATTTAGTGGTGGATGACCTGAGAAAAAATCAAATAAAAAAATTAGAGCGGAAATTACAAGATGTCTTAAAATCAGAATTAAAAGATTTTAGCGAGATAAAAGGCTTAAATAAAAGTGGATTATATTTAATTTTTGAAGGAACAGAAATTATTTATGTAGGAAAAACTGAGAGGGAGGGAAAAATGAGACTTAGAGAAATGGTTAGTGACTACCGAAGCCATACATTTAACAAAAAATTACTAAAAAAACACTTAGAAAAAAAGTATGAATTTGAATTAAAATCACTAAAAAAAGACTCTAAAAAAGAATTGATTTCTCAAGGAATTTTAAATGAAGATGAATTTAAAAAAGCACAACGAAAAATAAATAATTATATCAAAGAAAAGTTAAAATTTAAATTTATTGAAATTGAAGACGACGATTTAATAAGCATTGAACATTTCGCTATTGCTATACTTAAACCAATTTATAATGACTAAAAATAAAATATGATATACTTCTTATAACAAGTGCATAAAATAAGATTAAAACAGCAATATTAGTTCAATCATTTTTCTAACTGTTCGAAGAAATATTTATCTACTACCTCATCCCTAATCTTTAGTTATGACAGAAGAAAAGATGTGCAGGATAAGGGAAATATGTGCTGAAGGTGATAGGACTAGGTTGGTGAGCAGGTATGAAGCTGTAGGAATCGCTGAGGAAAGAATAGATAAAGGATGCTCTATAGCGGTCAGAGTCGGTGGTGGAACCGCTTGTCTTGTTCAGCCTGAGATGCTGGAAAAGGAGATACTGACACCTGAAATGGATGTTGAGGTTCTCATTGTGCCACCTGTGGTTGGTGGATGAAAAAAATTAAGAAAGAATAGAAGAAAAAATGTACGAAAAATTCTTTCAAACAAAACAATGGCTGGAATACGAAAGAAAACGCCAGCTGGTGAAAACAATAGTAAAAACGGGGGAGGCACATATACTTACACCAAAAACAGCCTTGCTATTGAATGACCCACAGTATGCAAAGAAGATTCATCAAACCCTATCGTTTAATTCTTCCCCATACCTCCCCCACCCAGAAATAGAAACAATATTTGATGCTGCAGATGAGCTTGAACGACGGAATGCAAAATATCAAGCAATAAACATTTTTGCTCACAGCGCTAAGTTTGAATTAGATAGATATATATCCCCAACCTTTTATGAGCGAGATATTCTAGGAAAAATAAGCGAGGCAATCGTGGAAACCATAGTCTTAGCATACAAAGAGGAAGAAGAGGGGGAGCAACTGTTTTCAGTAGCAAAGAAAAATTTCTCAGGACGTCTACAGGCTGTTCAGCATGAATTTTATGAATCATACTCTGATCCTCACGCTCTTAGTTTGAAAAATCGGGAAAGGTACCTTGGTGATTTATCCAGGATCCCTTGTTCGGAAGACTACTTTTTGGATGCTACTTTTATAAGGGGTGGAAGACTAGGTGATAGATATGCGGGTGTAGAAAAAATAAAAGAATATGTTGACCTGGTAGGGGATGAGTTGTTACCAGATGAATTGATAAAGAAAGGTTTAGGCGAGTCTCTACAAAGGCTCAAAAATGAAATAGGGGATACTAAAATGTTCTTTAAGAAGAGGGTTAAAGCAGAGTTGAAGGCTATTAAGTTAATATTAGATATGCTTGGGAAAGAGGTTGTTGACAGACTACTTCGGAATGGATATGTTACAGTCAAAGGCAATGATGGAGGAAACTACAAAATAGACATTCATGGCATGGTATACTCTCTTCCGGAAGAACATGGAATATGTCTCAATGTTGAGGAGGACATGCCGAGGTTTGATAAGATACTAGCAAAATATCTTTTTCTTAAAGCCTCCTATGAGGAAGATGTAAAAGATATAGATATTATTCTGGAGGATGAGCGTTACTGGCAGGAGCAGGAGGAAAAAGAAAATAGAAAAATTCGGGAGGAAGAAGAGGAAAAACGAAGGGATGCCAGTTATGATGTTAACCTAAATGGTAGAATCACAGGAATCAGTCTGAGAGAACAGGGTGAAAAAATAAACTGATAGCAGAGAAAAAACAAGAATGTTTTGTTTATTTTAGTTCAATTATTTTTCTAACCATGCTGAATAAACTATATTAACAACACAGTCCTAATAGTATGTAGGTGATAAAAATATGGTGAACTTGAAGGATTTGAATAAACGCCTGAAAAGGCTTGAAGAGCGTGTCTTGCCTGAAATAGAAGAAGAGAAACGAGAGAAGGAGCAGAAGGATGTTGAATACATGGTAGACGACATCCCTATAGATGAGGCTCTGAAAATCAAGGAAATCCTTGATGAATGGAAAGGATGCAGATGGGATAAGGAAAACCTTGAAAGAGTCGGCAAAGGTAAGAAGAGAATACATTATGGCGTTCCATATGGAATGATGGAATTTGATAGGGAGCGCAAAACCGTTGGTTTCAAAGACTTTAACCAGTTTTCAGATGAGGATCTCAAGCGCAAAACACTGGAAATCTGGAAGAAGCTATTTAATGAGAAAGAACTGCGTAGACTCCAGGACAAACTGGAGGACTGTGAAACTGTTAGCGAAGTCAAAAGTGTACTGCCGCCCAAGTTAGGATCCTCTTTGGAATCAAAGCTTAAAAAATACACGGCTGAGGTGCACAAGATAGTGAAGAATAGGAGTAAGAAGAGGTGAATAAGATATGGATGAAAAATGTGGGAAATGCAGGAAAAGAAGTTGCCCAATGAAAAAGATGGGGAAACTGGAAAAGAATCTGATGAAATGGTTCAGAAATGAGAAAATCAGCCTTCCAGAGGGTGCTCTGCTGACAGAAAAATGCCTTGATAAGATAACTGAGAAAATACTGAAGGAGCGAAAAAAGGACAGGGATGCCGTAATACTACTGAGAATGAGAAGAGCAAATATGGGTTTAAACACCGAGATAGATGATGCTGTGGATGATGACCTTGATGAGGATGATGGGACGGAACATATGAAAAACAGGGAAGAAAAGGAAAGGAGGAAAACATGGTCGTACATAGGCTGAAAAGGTGGGAGGTGAAAAAGATGGTAGGTGAAGATGAAAAACAATGGGGAGAAATGCTGGAGAACATGATAGACACAGAATCAAGGTTTGAACTAATATCCTATGGAATGGAAAACACGAAAGGATTAGTAAAGAAGTATAAGCGAATTATCAAAAATATAGAAAAGGTGGACGGCAAGGATGGGGCAGTAGATGCTGTCAGAAAAGAAATCATGGGGGAGAAGAAAAAACTGGTATGGTTGAAAGAGAAATTTGAGGAAACAAAAAAGATGAACATAGAAATGGAGATAGAGATGTTCGCAGAGGGACATGGGCTGAAATTTGGAAGCAAAAAGGATGAACTGATAAAAACAATAATCAAAAAAGGAGGGTACTGCCCCTGCAGGAAGGGAAAGAATCCAGAAAATCTCTGTCCATGCGAACCTGCCCTAAAGGATATTATGAAAAACGGAAGATGCCTTTGCGGCCTCTTTGTTGCACCTGTTGAGTTAAAGCAGATGGTGGAGCCTGTAAAATCATTAAG
>JAHIPG010000122.1 GCA_018894775.1 Nanobdellota archaeon | reverse complement strand
TATTATCAAAAACCAACATGATTTCCGTCATATCCCTTAATTCCTCAAGCATGGTATCCTTTATCATACATTCCGCACCCCTAATCTAAAAAATAACTATTTTTCTAACGTAATGAGGTAAGGTTCCATATATTCTTTACCTAATATTTTTAGTATCTTAATTCCGTCAGGTCTTAAGTTTTTGACTTCGTATCTCCATTCGTCCTCAAATCTCACTAAATGAATATCCTCAAACAGCTCAAACACCCATCTCAATGTTGGCCTTTGCGTTGGTTTCTTAAGCTGGTTCATTATGGTTTCTTTATGCTCCTTCAGCAGCGATCTCATTTTTCTTTCGCACAGACTATAAACCAGCAAGGACAAACACATGATCATTGTCAGGGAAACGATTCGTCTCGGTTTTTTCAAAAATAGGGAAGAGGCAAAAAAGAGTGGGTCCTTCAGAAATCTGAATCCCCTTTCAACATGCTTCTGCCCCTTATAATTTTCAAAAACTTCTTCATCTGACAGTTTTTCCTCGGACAACTCATTGGTAGCAATGATGAAAATCGCTTTCTTTTTGATTTCCAAATCTATTTTCACCTCATTTTTCCCGATAATGTAGCGAATAAAATAGGTTATCTTCTTCTCTTTGTGTTTGGAAGGCCTTCCCCTTCCCTTGTAACTTGCCTTCTCAGAGATACCTTCGAACTTAATATCATGGAAATGTATTTTTTTCTGATTGTGTACTGAAGCTTTCATGGCTTCAGCGTCGCTGGTAAATCCCTTCCTTTCCAATCTCTTGATTTCCTTTCGAATCTTCTCGAATTCCTTTTTCACTTTTCTCTCAATCGAATACTTTGCTCTTTTTTCTGCCTCTTTGGAATGCACAATCAGCCATCTCTGGGCAACGCTTCCATAACTTGATTCACATTTTCTGTAAGAATAGCCTTCTTTTTCTAGAGGAAGAAGAGTATCCAATAAAGAAACTGTTTCATTTATTGCTTTTTTAGCTTCAGTTATTGTATCAGGGACCCTGCTAATCCATAACAAATCTCCATCTGCTTCTTTTAATGTTTTTTCTGTATAGAATTTACTATCTGCGATTAAATAAGTTATTTCTTTTAGATTTTCTTTTAATCCTTTTTTAAATTCTTTAACTGTATTTCTGAAAACTGTTACATCGCTACTGTTTCCATTAAGTGCCTGCATGAAAAGTGGAACTGCTCCATCCGAACTGACCAGCAGATTCAGAAATATCTGCTTTAGGTCAGGCCTTTTCTGTTTCGAATGACCATATGTTATATGGATAGGCACTCCCTCTTCGGCTGAAGATTTATAATCTCCATGGACTGAAAAGGTTGTGGTGTCCAGATGGCCAAACTTTCTGCTTACCTCTTCAGCCTTTGCGGCTGCAGAGGCAACGTAGCAGAATAACTCTGTGCAGCCGTACTTGAACACTCTATCCATCGCCCTTCCTATCGTGTCATCATTTAGGTCGGAAGATTCAATGTTGTTTCCGAGGAGAAGATGCACTGGCTTGTTTTCAAAGAATTGTGGGTAAAGGTAAAGCCTTCGATTAGAAAAACCAAGTCCGTTTATAATCATAGAAACAATAGCTTGTCCGGTCGTTACTTTTTGCTGAGGATCAGGAGGGATCAATGAGTCGATAACTTCACTGATTTTCAGCTCTTTGCAAGTGCCAGCAACAATACCAAAATGATTGAGAGTGAATGTTGATATCATCTTTACGTTAAATAAATAGCGTAAAGTTTATAAACCTGTCGGTATTTAGAATGATTATGCAAGCATGGATATTTTTTTACAGTATGAAAAATGTAGAGCCAAAAATAATAACTAAATTACTGGAACAACTCTTTGGCAAAATGAAAAAATCAAATTACAAATACGAATACAAAGTTGAAGGAAAAATACCAAAAGGGGAGTATGTTAAACCAGTAAGGTCCGTAGTGATAGTTAAGAAGAAACACGTCCAGGAATTATCCGAACTATTTGACTTGTATAATATTGCATATAGGGTTCGTGAAATTAAGCTAGAAGATGGTGATTTTGAAAAAAGACAGTTTTTATGAAATCAGGGTGCGGAATGTGTGCTATAAACACCAGAATTATCTATACAAATATACTTTTTGCCTTAGGGATTATTTTTACGATAGAATATAATAAGCAATGTTCATATAAAGCATTGCGGCATTCTGTTAAGAAAGATATTTAAGCAACCCATACATTCCTTCTTTATGGCAGACAAGCTTTTCATCTCAGCAGACTCGCTTCAGCTTGATTCTTACAAGCTTGCAAAGCAGATTTATGACTCAGGATTTAAGCCCACATTCATGGTTGCATTATGGAGGGGC
>JAHIPG010000121.1 GCA_018894775.1 Nanobdellota archaeon | reverse complement strand
GGGGAAAAGAACATGCAAAAAAAAGAAAAAGAAATTTTCGAAGTTTTTTTTAGAAGAAAACCAGCAAACATTCTGGTTGCGCTACGAAAAAATACAAAAAATAGATATGGTAGCATACTTGCAAAAGAGGTGGACTGTACATATTCTCACGCTGTAAAAATTCTGCAAGAAATGGAAAAAGCAGACCTAGTTGAATTTGTTAAGCAAGGAAGAATTAAGATGATTAAGCTAACAGACAACGGAAATAGGGTTGCAGAACATATTGAAAAGATACAAACCTTACTGTAAATTTTCTTTTTTTTACAAAAACTTTTTAAAGTTAAAAGAATCCATAAGATACGATGGTCAAAGACGATTTAGAAAAACTCGTTCTTCTAAGCGATCACGGTACGGCACAATTAACTGATGAGATACACTTCTATCTAAAACAGAAGTTAAACGACAAATATCTACAGGGATTCAATCCAAACCACTTGTACATAAACAGATTCAAAGATGGTGAACCCAACATAAGGATTGACACTAATGTAAGAGAAAGACCTGTATTTGTTATTAAATCATTCAATGCACTAACAAAAAAATATGATCCTCAAACAGAAAAAGCTCAGACTAAATTTGACCAGGCAAAAGGATACGAAGAACTTTTCGTGATAAACGATGCTTTGAAAAGAGCATCAGCAGGAGACATAGTAAATGTGATATTCTATATTCCTTACTTAAGACAAGACAGGAAAGACCAGCCAAGAAGGCCTATAACCTCAAAAAGGTATGCGCAACTGACAGAAAATTCAGGAGCGACAAGGATATTAACATTAGAACCACACTTCAAACAAGCACCAGGATTCTATGAAATACCTTTTGACGACTTAAAATCCTCAATACTCTTTTCAGAATATTTTGAGAGCAATTTTGACCTAGATAATTTTGTAATAGTTTCTCCAGACCTTGGTGGAGGGGATAGAGCAGAAGAGCTTGCTAAAAACCTACACCTTCCTTTAGTTGTGAATTACAAAAGAAGAGATCCCATAACTGGCGATGTCAAAGTCCAAGGTGTCCTTAAGATGAGTGATGTTGACCTAAAAGGGAAACACGCAATAATCTTTGATGATATGATTGACTCCGGAGGATCAATAGTCAAAGCTGCTGAAAACCTAAGACAAGAAGGAATCGAGAAAGTATATGCTTGTTGTGCACATCCTGTCTTCAGCGAGAACGCTCCTGACCTACTTGCAGAAGCAGATATAGAAGTATTTGTAACCAACAGTATAATCCTAGATAAAGAATATCCTAACGTGAAAGTGATATCTCTGGGTAGGATGGCTGCAGAAGCAATCTATGGAATCTATACTGGCAAGGGTCTGAGCAAAAATCTATTCAACTACGACAACTTCAAAAAGCTAGTAAAACAATCATCCTAAGAATCGAATCGTTAAATTTTTAAGCTGAAAAAAACTGATTTCTAATATAACAAAAGGGGATAATTATGTGCGGAATAATAGGTTATATAGGGAACAAAAACGCAACAAACATAGTAGTCGAAGGACTGAAAAGATTAGAATATAGAGGATATGATTCTTGGGGTATTGCCCTAAAAAACGGCGAAATAAAACTAATAAAAGAGGTAGGTAAGATAAGCAAATTCTCAGGTGGTCAAGACCTAGAAAAAAGCAACATGGCTATAGGTCATACACGATGGGCAACACATGGAGGGGTTACAAAAGAAAACTCACACCCCCATACTAGCTGTGACGGAAAAATTGCTGTGGTACATAATGGGATAATCGAAAATTTCAAAGAGCTGAAAAAAGAGCTTGAAACAAATCATAAGTTTAAATCAGAAACGGATACAGAAGTAATACCTCATTTAATAGAAGAAAATATCAACCTTGGATTTGAAGAGGCTGTAAAAAAAGCAGTATCCAGAATAAAAGGAAGATATGCAATTCTTGTAATGAATGCAGACTCAAACAAACTAATAGCAATAAGAAGAGGATCTCCATTAATAGTTGGAATAAATAACGATGAAAAATTTATTGCCTCAGATATTCCAGCATTTCTAAACCACACAAAAGAGGTCATGTATCTTGATGACAATGAAATGGTTGTTATCGACTGTGAATTAAAATTCTTCAATCTTAAAGATGGATCTAAAATAAATAAAAGAAGAATAACTATTGATTGGGATGCAAGCCAGGCTGAGAAGGGAGACCACCCTTATTTTGTGATAAAAGAAATCATGGAGCAAAAAGACACCATAGCACGCGCAGTAAACCAAAAAGATAAAGAGATAATAAAAATAGCTAACGAAATAAACAAAGCTTACGGAACCTTCTTTACTGGCTGTGGGACAGCTGGAAAAGTATGCAGGATAGGAGAATATATTTTCTCAAAAGTCGCAAACAAACATATTAATTTTACAGTATCATCAGAGTTTCCAAACTACCAACACTTTCTAACTAATAAAACTTTAATGATAGCTATTTCACAAAGTGGAGAAACAGCAGATGTTATGGAAGCTGTAGAAGTAGCCAAGAAAAAAGGTGTAAAAATAATATCTTTAGTGAATGTTATGGGCTCTTCATTACAAAGGGCTTCAGACCATGCATTTATGATAAATGCAGGACCAGAAAAAGCAGTTGCATCAACAAAAGTAACAACAGCCCAAATAGCAATCATAACATTGCTGGCTTATGCAACAGCAGGTAAGCTAAAAGAAGGAAAACAACTTCTGATGAATACAGCTTCCCAAGTAAATGACATGCTTAACCCAAGATATGAACAACATGTAATGAAATTAGCAGAAAAAATTAAAGATTCCAACAATATCTATATCCTTGGAAGATCATTGAACTATCCTTTAGCACAAGAGGCAGCAATAAAAATTATGGAATTAAGTTACATACATGCCCAAGGGTTTGCAGGGGGAGAAATGAAACATGGACCATTAGCCCTTATTGAAAAAAATTCTCCAGTCATAACTCTTGTAGGGAATGATGAATCAAAAGAAGAAATAATAAGTAATACCATGGAAGCCAAGTCCAGAGGAGCATATATTATAGGGATATCTCCAGAAAATAATGATATTTTTAATTATTGGATTAAGGTTCCAGATGCAGGCAATGCGTCACCAATAGTTAACCTTATACCTATCCAAATACTTGCTTATCATCTTGCTATATTGAGGGGTTGTGATCCTGACTATTGCAGAAACCTTTCAAAATCGGTAACAGTAAAATAAAAAGGTGGTTAAAAATAAAACTGTTCGGAACTTCTGGAATAAGAGGAAAGTATAGAGAAGAAATAACAGAAGAGTTAGCAGAAGAAATTGGACATGCAATAGGTTATTATACAGACGAAGAGGAAATTATTGTTGGCAGCGATCCAAGAATCTCAGGACCTTCTCTAAAAAAAGCATTATTCTCATCATTAACAAAATACAAATCTGTAATTGATTTAGGCCTAGCACCAACGCCTATAGTCGCTTTTGGATGTAATATGCTTTCACGAAATGGGATTATAATAACAGCATCACACAACACAAAAGAATACAACGGGTTCAAAGTTGTAGGAAAAGATGGACTGGCATACCCCCGAGAAAAAGAAAAAGAAATAGAAAAAATAATCCATAACAAAGAATATAAAGGGAGTCCAATAAAAGGAAGTGTTATAAATAAAAATATTGAAGAAGAATACATAACTACAATAATTAACAAGATTCCACTCAAAGGAAAAGGAAAAATTCTAATTGATGCTGGCAATGGTGCTGCAAGTTTTCTCTCACCATTACTGCTCAAGAGATATGGTTATGATGTTATAGAAGTAAATTGTGAGGCTGACGGAAATTTCCCTAACAGAAATCCAGAGCCAAATGAAGCAAACTTAATTGAAACAGCAAAGTTAGTAAAAGAAAATGGATGCGATATTGGTTTCTGCCACGACGGTGATGCTGACAGAATGATGGCAATAGATGATAAGGGAAAAGTTGTAGACTTTGATAAATTCCTAATATTTCTATGCAAAACTGTTGCAGAAAGCAATAACAATAAAATAGTTGTAACTACAGTGGATGCTTCGATGGCTGTTGAAGAATATCTAAAAGGATTTGAAGTGATCAGATCCAAAGTCGGTGATGTACATGTAGCAAATGAAGCAAAGAAACATAATGCCTCTTTTGGAGGGGAGCCATCAGGAAGTTATATATTCCCTGAATTTGGGCTGTGGCCTGACGGAATATATGCGATTGTCAAAACATTAAAAGCATTAGAAAAAGATGGAAGAAAAATATCTGAGATACTCGCAGAAATCCAAAAGTATCCTATGCAAAGAATAAAGATACACTGC
>JAHIPG010000120.1 GCA_018894775.1 Nanobdellota archaeon | reverse complement strand
ATAATATCACCTCTCGACTGGAAAAAAGTAGTAGCCCTATATCAGTCAATAGAAAGGTGAAACCCAAAAAACTTTAAAACACTCGAATTCTTATTTTTTTCTAATTATGGCAAGAATAGCAGTTATCGACAAGAGTAAACACCATCCTGACAAGTGCAACTGGCTATGCGTCAGCCTATGCCCTGTAAACAGGACAGGCCAAGAGTGCATAGTCCAAGGCCCAGGAAAAGACATCAGCATAGATGAAAGTACCTGCACAGGCTGCGGAATCTGCGCACACAGATGCCCATTCGAAGCCATAAAAATCATAAATCTGCCACAAGAACTGGAAACAGAACCAGTACACAGATATGGAGAGAACGGATTCGCACTATATCGTTTACCAATCCCCAAATTCGGACAGGTAGTAGGAATAATGGGAAGAAACGGAATAGGAAAATCAACAGCACTAAAGATACTCGCAGGACTTCTAAAGCCAAATCTAGGTACAAAGGAAGAAGTTGACTATGATGAGCTAATAAAAAAATTCAGAGGAACAGAAGCACAGAACTATTTCCAGAAACTAAAAGAAGAAAAAATCAAAATCGCATACAAACCACAAAAGATAGACACAATCCCAAAAAAATACAAAGGTAAAGTAATAAATCTTCTAAAAAAAGTAGATGAAAAAGGACAACTAGATAAAATAGCAGAACAATTAGGATTAACCAAGATATTACAACATGATATAAAAACATTATCAGGAGGAGAACTACAAACAGTTGCGATTGCGGCAACAGCACTGAAAGATGCTAACGTATATTACTTTGACGAACCATCATCCTACCTAGACATAAGCCAAAGGCTAAAGATAGGAAAGTTCATAAGAAGTTTAGCAAACAAAGAAACAGCAGTCATGGTAGTAGAACACGACCTTATAATTCTTGATTACATGACAGACATAATCCACTTGATGTATGGACAGGCAGCATGCTATGGTGTAGTATCACAACCGATGGCATCAAAAGTAGGAGTAAATACATACCTTGATGGATATCTAAAATCGGAAAACATCAGATTCAGGGACAAAAGCATAAAATTCATGGAAAAAGGACCAAGCCAGACACAATATGGCATGGAACTAACAAAATGGCCCGCACTCAGCAAAAAACTAGGCAAATTCCAGCTAGAAACAGATGAAGGAAACATAAAGACACACGAAGTCCAAGGAATACTAGGACCTAATGCTATCGGTAAAACTACCTTTGTAAAAATGCTTGCAGGAATAGAAAAACCAGACAAAGGAAAAATAGACCTCAAGATGAAAGTTTCCTATAAACCGCAATATGTACCATCTGATTCAGAAGATCTAGTAATTAACGTACTGCAGAAGGCTATACAAAAATACAAAGGAGCCCTAATAAGACCATTAGAGATAGAACACTTATTCATGAAAAAGATAAATGAACTCTCAGGAGGAGAGTTACAAAGGGTTGCAATAGCCCAATGTTTATCAGAAGAAGCCGACCTATACTTACTTGATGAACCATCTGCATATCTTGATGTAGAACAAAGATTAGTTGCTTCAAAAGTGATAAATGATGTCATGGAAGCAAAAGGATCATCAGCACTAGTTGTTGATCACGATCTGCTATTCATAGACTATCTATCCCATAGACTGTTAGTATTTGAAGGAGAACCAGCAGTAAAAGGTTTCGTACATAAACCGTCTTCAATGGAAGATGGAATGAACAAACTATTGAAAGCTCTAGAGATAACAATCAGAAGAGAAGAAGAAACAAAGAGACCAAGAATAAACAAAGAGGATTCGGTCAAAGACAGATAACAAAAAAAGAAAGGAAAATATTATTACACATGAAAATCGTGGATTACATACTTATCGGAATGATAATTCTCGCAATTATCATTACTTATTGGAAATATTGGTTGTTATAAAATATAGTTTTCATCCTAATCCTTTTTATAAATATTAATTTCCAAAAATAAATTATGGGAAAAATAGATGTGCTTTTAGGGCCAATGTTCTCAGGGAAAACAACTTCTCTAATCAAAAGAGTGCAAGAGCTTGAAGATGAAGGAAAAACTGTAAAAATATTCAAACCAAGAGTAGATAATAGATACGGAGAAGAAGTTATATGCAGCCATGATAAAATTTCAAGGAAAGCTTACAATATTCAAGATATAAGTGAAGCAGAAGTTGAAAAAGTTGATGTTGTAGTGATAGATGAATATTTCTTCTTCAAAGACAATCTTCTGGATTATTGTAAAATATGGAAAGACAAAGGCAAACATGTGATAGTTGCAGGTCTAGACCTAGATCATAAAGGAGAACCAATGCCCTTTATTGATTCTGAAAAAACCTCACAGGATCTAATTGATATGGCTGATGAAGTTACATATCTAAAATCAAAATGTGAAATATGCGGCAAGGAAGCTACAATGACAGAAAGAACAGTAGAATCAAACACTGAAAGGCTGGTAGGCGGGACAGAATATTACAGGCCAGTATGCAAGGAGCACCATCCAAAATGGAAAAAATAAAAGTAAAAATAGTACAAGAAGACAAAGAACTACCATTACCCAAATTTGAGACAGAAGGAAGCGCGGCAGTAGACTTACATTCATCAGAAAGTTTAACGCTTAATCCAGGAGAATTCAGAAAGATATCAACAGGTGTAAAGATAGCGATTCCAAAAGGCTATGAAGGACAGGTAAGGCCGAGGAGCGGACTGGCTGCAAACTACGGAATAAGCATAGTAAACACACCTGGAACAATAGACAGTGACTACAGAGGTATTGTGCAAATCTTATTAGTCAATCACGGTCCCAACTATTTTTACTTTTATTTTTTCCATTT
>JAHIPG010000119.1 GCA_018894775.1 Nanobdellota archaeon | reverse complement strand
TATCTAAAACAAGGCGCATTTGTGGGACACGACTATAATAGATTAAAATTACTACATCACTTTTTAGATTCGTATTATACTAAGTCATTTTACAAAAGATTTAATGAGTTCGATAGAATGCATATTGATTCATTTGCTAAGCTCCATAATTTAGATTATAACACAGCAGGAATGTTTTTGTTTAGGAATTCTAAAAGAGGATATGTTAACCTTGAAGGCAATGGAATTTATTCATTAAACAAAACAGGAAAATCGTTAATCAAACTAATAAAAAATACTAAAAAAGAGTACACTGCCTTAACCCTTAAGAACTGCCAGAGGAATCACCTTGGCTACCATATTCCCTATTCCGACACCATGGCTCACCCGAACGACTTCTGATATGGATTTATATGCCCCTGGACTTTCCTCTGCCAAGCCTCTCCATGATGCTGATTTAATTTCAATATCTTTTTTCTGCTTTAGCTCGTTTTTTACTTGCTCTCCTCTCCAGCGACTCAAAGCTTCGTGTCTTGACATTACTCTTCCTGCTCCATGCGCTGTTGAGCCAAAGCTTACCTCTTCTGCTTTTTTAGTACCAACCAATATATAACTTGATGTACCCATAGAGCCTGGAAGTAAAATTGGTAATCCTGTGTCCTTATAAACTTCTGGTACTTCTTTCCTCCCTGGTCCAAAGGATCTTGAAGCTCCTTTCCGGTGTAGACAAACCTTTCTTTTTTCTCCATTTATCGTATGCTCTTCAAATTTTGCCACATTGTGTGTCTGGTCAAATACATGATTCATCCCTTCTGATGTTCCCATAACTTTTTTGAATACATCTCTTGTCCAGTGTGCTATCATCTGCCTGTTTGCGAAAGCATAATTTATTGCGCAACACATTGCTGCATAGTAGTCTTTTCCTAGGTCTGATTGTATCGGTGCATTTATCAGCTCTCTGTCTGCGAGGTGCTTATAGCCGTATTTCTGTTCCATCTTTTGTATATAGTCTGATGCTATCTGATGACCAAGGCCTCTTGATCCGCAGTGTATCATTACTGTTACCTGTCCTTCTTTTTCTATTCCGAATGTTTTTGCTATTTTCTTGTCATATATCTTGTCGACTTTCTGTATTTCAAGGAAATGGTTTCCTGCACCTAATGTTCCTAGCTGTGGAATCCCTCTTGATAATGCCCTTTCTGATACTGCATTGACATCTGCTCCAGGCATCTTTCCATTCTCTTCTGTTCTTTTAAGGTCGTCTTTAACCCCATAGCCATTTTGTTGTGACCATACTGCGCCTTTTTCTAATACTTCCTTAAGAATTTCTTTTGAAAGTTTTGTTATTCCGCCTTTTCCTACTCCTGATGGTACTTCTTTGAATAATTCGTTTAGCAGTTCTTTTCTTTTGTCATGGATATCCTTTTCTGTAAAATCTGTTCTTAGAAGCCTTACTCCGCAGTTGATATCGTAGCCGACGCCGCCAGGTGAGATTATTCCTTCCTCTAGGTCAAATGCAGCAACACCACCGATCGGAAATCCGTTTAAGGCTAACCAGATAATTCTGAATTAGTATCCTTGGTGAGCATCCGGCATGGTTAGCGAATGCTTTATGATTCCGTTCAGTGTTGCGACGTTCATGGCTTGCTGTAATGTTTTGTCCTGCTTTATCTTTTCCATCAATGCATCTGATGCGTAGATTATCGCAGGTACGTTCATCTTTCCCTGTTTCTCTATCTTCCAGGTGAACTCATTTATCTTTTTTGGTTCCATAAGCCTCCTCTCCTTCTGTTTATGAAAATTATTTTGTTTATATAGTTTAGTATTTTCTAAATATCCAAGACTACCTGCACTGTTGCTTTTCCTTCTTCCTCTTTTACGAACATCTCATTATAGGTGACAGCTTTTACTGATCCATGCATACCATATTCATCTTTGTAGGTGTCCCCTTCAACTTCTGCAACCAATAAATATTTTTTTCCTTTTTGTTTTATTTCCATGTTTTTCACGTTATGGATTACGAAAAAATCTGTATCAAGTAAGAATAATAGTTCTTCTAACCATTTGTATAATAATCCTTCCTTATCTTGTGCTTCTACTTTTATTTTTTTAGTAATTTTTTTCTTTACTTTTTTTGTTTCCAGCAATACTTCAAACATTGCGATGGCTGCATTGCTAAAAGATTCTTCTAGTGTTTTTCCGAATGCCTGGAATTTAGTATCAGCTGTATGTTCTAAAAATTTATATTTCATAAAGAAGACAGGAATTTCTAACTTATTTAAATATTACTTTTGATAGCATTTGTTTATACTGCTCCAACACTTATCAAAGCACCCTAATTTGTCTCTATATTCTGCAGGGTCTGCACCACTTAGAGATTCCCAGAACCAAATCCTGACAATCTTAGGATTTTGCGTCATTTTACTTGATGCTATAAAGATGTCACTTACGTAAACATTTGCTTTTAAAGGTGTATCAATAATGCATGTTCCTGTGCTTTGACACACAGCGCAAGTAAAATCATAATTCCAAGGCTTATTTTGTATTATTATTGGAGTTATACTGGTTTCTATACCATATTCTTCAGTTACTATCCCACTTCTTAGAGATTCATTGAATTCTATTTTTTCATTGATAAATTTCATTGCACCCTGCAAAGACACAGGTGGATCTGGCTGTCTTTCTACATGCTGAGGTATCAGTGTAAAGCTGATTATTATAATCATTATTACAGCAATCACTGCTTCTACTGTTTTTATGTATCCTTTTTTGTTTACCATAGTGTTATTGTTATTCTTATAGGTATCATATCTCCTTTTTCTGTTAGTATCCAGTCAAGTTTTTCTTTTACAAAAACACTTACCTGTGGCCGAATATATGCATTTTCATTTACGCTGAAAAAATAGCCTTCTGCACATACACCTAAAGTTGGATAGTATATCCCTTTACATGCTAAACTGCCTGTAGATCCACAACCTCCCCCTGCACAGTCAGCAACCCCTATCCTATCACCTTCTTCAGGTTCTGCTTTATATAAATAACACTTACATGCGTCACCTGTACAATGAGCATCTGGAGGGTATGTTTGGTTATCATCATGACAATACTGTTGTTGAAGTTCGTCTGGTATAATTACAGGACTTGCTTCTGACCCTCCATAGTTTAGCCCCCATATGTCTGGGCAACATGCTCCTTTTGCAGCATGATCAGGATGACCAGGTGGATAATCAGTTGGCTCATCATCCTCACAGATATCATGAGTATTTGATATATCATACTCGCATGTTTGGTCTATTGTTGCTGCTACAACATTAAGTCCTCTCTTTTCATTTACGCTTATATTAGATACCATAATTACTACTATTAAAATATTTATTACAATTATTATGGAAATTTTATAATAGGTTCTAATCTTATACCGCCTCTTTTTTTATCTTCTTTGTTCTTCTATTACTATTTGGAAATTTTTATCTTCTGGGAGTCCCCAGCTTTTTTTTAATTTGTCGTAATCGTCTGGGTCATCTGGATAACCTTGAGTAAGATAATCTGTTAACCCATCTATTTCTTCTAATTTTAAGGTGAAAAGTCCTCTTTGTGTCTCCACAACCCCAAATTCATAAGTAAAATTACCATTTTCATCTCCAACAGATATTTTATCCAATAGGCAAGGGATATTTTGATCTGATCCACGACATCTGTTCGGGATATCTTCTGGCTCATATCTTATCCAAACATCTTCATAGTTATCAGGATCATTATCAGGGTTGCCATCACGATTATAATCATAATCCACAGGATCTCCAGGTATAGGATAAGTTGCATCTTCTGAATATATAATCCAAAAAACGTTTTTTCCTGTAGTTAAAAAGAGTTTCATATCTAAAACATCTGGTGTATCATCTACTTCAACAGC
>JAHIPG010000118.1 GCA_018894775.1 Nanobdellota archaeon | reverse complement strand
TTTACCTCTCCGATAATAGCAAACCATGAGTAATCATGGGACGCAAAACTAAGGATCCTGATAAGGATAGCCGAGTTGCCGAAAAGAGCTCAATAAAGCATTTTGTCTTAAGGCAATTCGGCTATTTTTTTAGGAGGAAAACCAATGTTAGACTGGCAGGGCAAAAGATGGTTAAAAATACTATCAGTAGTTCTGATAATAGCCTTTATTACATATGATATATCTTGGGCTACTGATTTCTCCCCTATATCTTTATCAAGCATTACCCCGGGTTTTATCCCCAAAATAACAAATTTTATTTCCAAAAACATTCTTAAGAAAACACAAGAAAAAGAGAATCTTGAAGAGACAGAGATTTCTTTCAGATCCCAGCTAGTGCCTACAAAAAAATATGAAGAAAGGTCTGGATTTTTGCGCTTAGAATCCGTAAAAGAAATGATAAAGCGCCAAATGGATGATATGCAAAGACGCCGGCAAATAGAAGAAGATAGGTCAAATAAATACATTATTAATTATAATATGAATAAAGGCCTTTATATGAATGCTGTAGAAAAGGCTATTGGCGAGCAATCAATAACAGACCAGGTAATGAAATCAAAGGCTGATACTATTAATGCTGCTTCAGCTGGAGGGGAATTTAGTTATGTAAAATATGATGATGGCATGACCATATATTTTAAAGATAACTTAGTAGATAGGATTGAAAATGAAAAAATAATAGACCCCTTAGGAAACGTAACCCTCAAAAATTCATATAATTTCAAATACAATGGAAAACGCCTGATGACAGACTACGAAGCAAATGTCATTGACCCACAGCAAGATATCAGTCATATCAAATGGTCAGGGGGTACCTATACCCCAGATTCCGAATTTTATGCAACTAATGAGACAAACGCCAACAAAAATATAACAAATTATGTGCAGGAGATAACAGATGAATTTGGCAATACCACAAAGTTAGTCTTTAAAGACGGGGAATATTCAGGAAAACTTCCTACCAGTTACATAGAAGAATCAACAGATATCTTTGGGAATCTAAAAATAGATGAATTTTCTAATGTTAAATATGACGGCAACAAAGTTTTTTCATATCACTTAGTGACAACAGACACTTTTGGTAATGTTACAGTAACAGATAAAACATCTACCACTTACAATACTAGCAATTTAGTCACAGATTATAATGAGACAATTTCAGATCTATTGGCTAATTCAGTAACAAAAGAATGGCATGGTCAATATAACGATCTTAGCCAGTTGACAGGTTATACAGAAAAGAATAAAGATGAATCAGGTAATGTAGTTGAAGTCCAAGGGTATTCTTTAGAATATGATAATTATAACAGGTTAATATCTTTTAAAGTAGACACAAAAAATGCCACAGGTGTTGTTACAAAAGAGGAAACCTGGGATACCTTAGACCAGCACGACAGAGTAGTTAACTCCAAAGTTATA
This sequence comes from Nanobdellota archaeon, assembly GCA_018894775.1. GTDB lineage: Archaea > Nanobdellota > Nanobdellia > SCGC-AAA011-G17 > VGLX01 > JAHIPG01. Next base: position 1,170 of record JAHIPG010000118.1, on the reverse strand, counting down.
TCCACAGATGGGTTAAATGTTGCCACAGAGCAAAATGCTACTTATGTGTACAATGACCAATATCAGGTTACCAGTTTGTCTGCAATAATAAAAAAACAAACAGGTATTTCGACATTAAAAGAATCTATATTTAGTTATGATGAATATGGCAGAATTGAAAAAACAAAAAATACATATACCCAGACAATAGATGGTAATAATTTAGTAAGCGTCGAAGAAATAGCTTATACATATTACAACTCTTTTTTTAAAGTAAAAAGCAAATCTGTAAAGACAGTAGACGCTAGCGGAGTTGAAAGGTTTTCAGAAACAACCTACGAGTATAATTCTTTTAACCTGCTTTCCCATTCTTTGACTATATATACAGATTATATTCTTTCAGGGGATCAAATAGTAATAGTTAAAACAACTGAAGATGCTACTTTTGAGTACGATAAATACAAACAACTTAAAACATCTACAACTAAAAGAACAGATGCAGCGGGTGTTGAGACCACAAATATAGTTACTTACACATATAATTCGGAAACAGGATATATAGATCAATCATCTACAACTCATATAGAATATATTGAGATAGATGGCAATGTAGAAGAAGTAATAAGTTATGAGGTTACTGCTTATGCATATGATGAGAATGGAAGGATTAGCGTTAAAGAAATTGAGAGAACTAATCCAGATGGCTCCAAATCTAAGATTCAGATTTCTTATGCTTATGATACCTACGACAGGATTAACATAGTTAATGTAATTTATACTTTTTATTTTAACACAGGAGAGGCTGTTGCAAAAGAAAATGTAAAATATTACTATGACCAATTCAGCAGGCTATTTAAACAAGCTATAGAGCGGACCAATGCAGACGGCACTAAATCAAGTAATATTACAATAAATACATTTGATCAGTTTAACAATATAAAGATAGTTTCTGCAGAAAAAACTAACCCAGACGGCACAACTAATACCAATGTTGTAAGCTATATCTATGATAGTTACGGCAGAGTAGCTACCCAAATATCAGTCCTTACAAAATCTGACTCTACAGTAACTACTGAAATAACCACCTATACATATGACCAATACGGAAGGCTTGCCTCCCAGATTCTAACCAGGACCAACGCAGACCAAACAATCCTGACAGAGACTACTACCTATGAATACGACTCCTTC
>JAHIPG010000117.1 GCA_018894775.1 Nanobdellota archaeon | reverse complement strand
GTTTCTCCTTTCGTTAGAATTTTTTATTATATATTTTCAAGAATTGTTTTCTTGTTATTTCAAGAGGGAGGAGTCAAGCTCCGTTTATAGAAGATGACTCCTCCAAGGTTATGTTATCTTTTGAAGATTATGTCGAGTGATTTTAGAACGCCTTTTTCTTTAGAGGTGATTCTACCATGACTTCCATTAAGCAGACTCATTGCTCTTCCTACATCTTCAAAACCATATCTGGGTACATTTTCCACTGTAATATGTTGGCTTGAAGGTTGTGTCATTATGATGTTGTTGCTCGGTTGGCTTACAATGATTTGTTGTTTTTCTTGTGGCCGAATATCCTTAGTTCTTGATTCGATAAGGCTTTGAATTTTATGAGCGTCATCCCAGTTTTCCTTATCGACAGCTTCCATAAATCCTTTTCTGAGTTTTATGAGTAAAGGATCTGTCAGACCTACTATTGACTCAGCTTTTCTGAGTTGTGCAAAGAATTTGCGACCCTCAATATCTGGATTGTTCTTCTCGAAAAACGGGTTGATAGATTTCTCAAATCTGTGAAGCCTTTGTATTTCATAAAGGAAGGATAACCATTCTTTTTTGATATGTTCAGCTTCTTGATAATCCTCTTTTTCAATTGCTAAGAACATCATTGCTTCGTAAGGAAGAAGATCGTAATCTACGAGCCAAACTAAACGAAGTAATTTACTCACATGATTGTAACACCAAGTAATGGTCTTATTTTGTTTTCCATAAGGAATTTTTGCTGCGAAACCGGGTGGGTCAAGAAGACGCATTACCTCATTGATTTCTTCAATGGTTACAAACCCTCTTTGGTTAAATGTATCCCATTGCCAAACCGTTGCGAGTTTTTCATATCTTGCTTGGTCAAACCTTGTACTTAGATTCTTACAAGGATTACCGCCACGGCTAGAAGTTGTAACACATCCAAAGGTTACCGCAATGATTCCGATTAAGATTAAGGTTACTAGTTTTTTCATAACGTTTCTCCTTTTATCAGTTAGAATTTTTTATTATATATTTTCAAGAATTGTTTTCTTGTTATTTCCAGATTTGGTGGAGAAGGGTTAATTCCATTTCTGAAATCAACCCTCCTCTTGTTGAGTGTTAGTCTTTCTTCTTAATCTGAGTTTTCTTAACCGGAGGTTTAGCAACAATTTTATCTTCTTCAACCGGTAATTCTTTGGCAACTGTTTCTTTCTCTGCCGGAGCCTTTTCTTTTTCAAGAAGTTCACCGATGACTATTGATATCACCAGTAAGACCTGTACTAAGGCCAGGATGAGGAAGAGCCAGTGGTCCATGCTGAACAGGATTGCGAAGAGTACGATTGCTGCCAATGTCGCTCTGGAACCGTATTTGTCATCCAGTTTTTTCCAGAGCTTGAATGATTCCTTACAGAACTTGTTGATTTGCGGCTGTGTCCGGAAGAAATTCTTCACCTTCTCGAGACCAGGTTTGTAGAATTCCTTGACGGATTTAGCCATGTCTTTGAAAAATATTCTTGTTTCTTCCCAAATTTCATTCCAGATTTTCATGTTTAAAAATCTCCTTTCTTGGTTGAAGGTTATTGGTTGAAAAGCTAATCCTTAGTATCCTGTCTGTTTTGGTTACGGCGTGCATTGGCTATAAGAGTTAACATCAGGTGGTTCTTGGTAACACAAACAGTCGTGATGGTTCAGGTAAGGAAAGCCTGGAGGGCAGCAGTATATCCCGTCTGTGTTACAGAAGTAGGTGATACACGTAAGTGTGCCTTCCGGACAGTGTTTTGGTTCGGTTGCGTTGGGATCGCTTTCGTAGCATTGTCCGTCATTTCCACAGTAGGGCATGTTTGATGGGCAGCAGCGACCGTCTCCACAGTTGATTGGATATCCTGGAGGACATTCCGGAGGAGCGTTTGGGTCTCTTTCGTAGCATAGCCCGTCATTTCCACAGTAAGGGTGGCTTGAAGGGCAGCATACATTCCCGCAGTTGATTGGATATCCTGAAGGACATTCTGCCAGTGCTTGTCCTGCGAATAGTAAGACCACGATTGCCATAGTGATGATGAGCAAGGGAAATAATTTTTTCATTTGGTTTTGTCTCCTTTACTTTGAGAGTTAGTTGTGCGTATTTAACGCGTTATAGCCAAGTTCCCAGGAGAGGTCCAGTGCTTTCTGGATAATCAATCTTCTTTCCTCCTTGAGAGACTCCTTTTCGATTGGAGAGAAATTCTCCTCAATACCTTTTGCATTAGGACCTTTTATTTCACCCTGGATTCCGTTTCTGAAGACCTGTTTTAGTGCCTCATCAACAATCTCAATAAGCTCTTTCCTTTTATCGGATTCTGAAGGGTAATACTTTTTGAGATTTATCAAGGAGTTTGTATACTGTTCCTTTAGATCGTTTCTCATTGATAGGTCCTCCTCTCTAGTTTTTGGTCTCAAGACTTGAGGTTATTTACACACTTCATCCTTTTGATTCGCATTGGTCATCTTCTTCCTGTGCTTCTTCAGTTTCCGGAAATTTGGCTTTCTTTTCGCCTTTCCACCATATGTCAGGACCGGCAATGGCTTTTTTGCCTAAGAATATCATGACTGCAATTAGTCCTATTGTGAACAGAAGGGCAAACCATCCTATTGGTGTACCCCATGCCCAGTAGGCTGCCTTAGCACCAAGATAGAGAAGGATTCCAAAGCTGACGGCTGCTGAGGTAATATCATACTTGAACCTTGTCATTCTCAGTTCAGGTATTTTCTTCAGCTGCCCGTTTACAATGTCGCTGCATATCATGGCAATCATTATGTATATGGCGACGTTCAGGATGTGTATTACAGGCCCCCATACAATCTGCAGCGCGAAGAGCTGGAAGAGGGATGCTCCTATCATGAAGACTATTACTATGAAAGGAATTTTAGGTTTCTGTTGCATGTTTTGTACCTCCTTTGTTTAGGGGTTATTTGTTTTGTATAATATCCTGAGCTGAGGACAGTGTATTTGCAAGTTTCACCATCCAAAGCTTTTTTTTCAAATTTAGGGTGATTCTTTAATTCTTTAGGGATTCACAATTTAGAATTCACAAGATTCCTTCCCTTCCTCTAAGAAATGGGTTTTAGTAAGCTCAATTTGTCTTACTCTATAAACCCTTTTTGTTACTAGTACTTCAGATAATCAAAGAATTCAGCTTTCACTTCCATAATCCTTTTGTCAGCTCTCTTGAAGGCTTTTTCAAGTCTTTCGTTTTCTAGTCCATATTTTTCCTTGATTTTTTTGTATTCTTCATCTTCAATTTCTGCTCTGTCTAATTTAGTACTGATATTACAGCAAGGATGACAGATTGTGATATTGTCAACAAGTCCATCAGCTGGTTTATTTTGTACGAAATTTCCATCATAGTAAAAATATCTATGACTATCTTTTGTAGTTTCATAGATCTCGATAGACACTTTACCATTACCAAGATCATACTCTTTTAGCTCTACACATCCATCTTTTGTTATTTTCTCAATTGTGTGGATACAGCTTGAGTTTCTTTCTGTGATATCTGTTTTTGTTTCCATTTTACATGTCTCCTTAAGTTATAGTTTTTGTTGCTTATAGCCTTTGGTGTAAATATTCTTTAGGCTATATTCTGTGTTGCTGTTTGGGTTAACGTTTGTTTGTTCTTGCCAGAATTTTTTTGCATCACCTCCTTTTGGTTTGTAGGGAGGATACTTAAGCTTCAAGCAGAGCCTCCCGTTAAGGTTTAATTTCCGTCAAACATGCTGCCACATTCGGCTTTCATTCTTTCCAGGGTACCGTCTTTCATCGGATCAGCACTGCGATCATATGCAGCAATCGCATCTTCACAGGAATTCAGGTAGGACTGGATCTCGTCAAGTCTTGCTTGTATCCTGTTTCCAGCGTCAACGAGTTCCTTCCTGTGAGCAAGGTAGGCATCAATTTCTTTCTGCAGAATCTGTTTTTGTGCTGCCTGGTTGTCTATCAACTCCTGAACTGTAGCTCTCTGCTCCTCGTTGTATTGAATGTCCCTCTCTAACGTTGCCTTACGGGAATCTAATGCATTCTTGCTACGCACACATGCATCATATTCGCCTTGAGTATCAACTGTACGGTCACACCGACTGTTATGTGTTGCAACATCTGCTTTGTAGTTATATGTTTTTATTTCAAGCCTAGCATTTGCGGCATTCCAATTATCAGCCGATTTTTGAACCTGCTTTGCCGACCATTCTAAATCACTTTTTCTCTGCTCGAGGCGCGGTACTTTGGCTTCGTTCAGGTTAAACTCTTTTTCAAGTGCACCCATAGCATCTTGAAGAGTTGTCTTTTCTTTCTTCAGGGCAGATACGTCAACTTCTGCGACAGCCGAAGAAATCATTGCGAAACTGATTGTCAAAACAAACATGATTGAGATAAGTCTTTTAGTCATTTTCTTTTTCCTTTCATAGTTTAAGGGTTAAGTGCAGTATATTTTTTCAGGATTTTTTCCTGTTGATTTAAGGGTTTTCCCGTCGGTATTTGGGTAGTTTGTATTTAGAAAATAGTTCACACTAAACGAATCTCATTTTTCCTTCAAACATCAGTTTTTTACCGACGCTATTCCGCTGTGATTACGGGGTTTTCCAAGGCTGTAGTTGTTGCTTCGGTGGGAACAAGTATTTTCTTCCAACCTTTGTCATTTCTTTCCTCTTCAACTTTCATTAACCCCATATCCATCAATTGTTTCTTAAGCTCATTACCTTTACGTGCACTAAGTTTAAGATATTGATAGACTTTTGCGGTACCCAGATATGGGTGCTTAGTTATTAGTTCTAAGACTTGTTTTTGTTTTTCGTTTAATGAGTATGATTGTTCAGGCATCTGTCCTGCTGGAGCTTTTTCTTCTATCTCAGGATCTGCCTGTTTGAATTCTGCATGATCTAGTTCTGTTCTTGATTGCATATCATCTGGAACAGTTCTGATATGTATTATGGCTCTTGTTACATCTGAACTTTGATATCCTTGTTTTAGCAGATGTTCTTTCAGAACGTCTAAACTATAACCTTGTTCCATCTGTGCTCTCAGATAGTCAACTATGTATGCCTGCATGTGATTTGTGATTAGGTTTCTTGGTATGATTCTTCTTTTCTTTGAGTATTCTTCTTTTCTTTGTTCTTCCTGATGATAGTTTACTCTTTCCTGTGCTCTTTTTGCTGCTATCTCTGCTTTTTCCTCAGGTGTTGGTTCTTTTACTTCAGGTTCTTTTGGTACTATTTTTTCTATCTCTTTCTCTATCTTTTCTGTGTTTACTCCTGATACGTTGAATATTCCTATAACTTTCTCCATCTCTTTAGCGATGTTCATAGGGTCTGCTTTCTGTTCAAACTTTGTATATTCGTTTTTTATCTCGATTCTTTTATGCATTCTTTCTTTGATTTGTTCGTCTGTTACATGTTCGTTTTTCAGTTCGACGAATGGTACTTTGATCATGAATGGTTTGTGATATCTTTCAGCAAGCTTAACGATTCCGTATCCTATTGGGAGCATTGAGAAGTATTCTTTGACGTCTCTTAGCTGCATGATTCCTGCTACAGTTTCTACATCTTTGTACAGCATTTGTTGGAATGCTATGTTACATGCTGAGTTTCCTGCAACTGTATCGCTTAGTTTTGAGATGTGCTGGTCCAGACAAATTAATGCTGTTCCGTATTCCCTTAGTTCTCTGTACACCATATCTGTTGTACTTTCACTTACGAAGTGTGTTCTTTCGTTTAGGAATATGTTGTGTGCCTCGTCAACAACAATAGCTTGCTTAAATCCTGATTCTCCTAGATCATTTGCTTTTTTCAGCTTGTATACATATGTCAGCAAGAATGAACAGAAGAATTTTTTCTCTGAGTTGTTTAATGAGTTTAGTTCGAATATTACTTTTTGATTTAGCAGATCATCAACTGTTAAAGTTGTTTCATCTTTATGGTTTATTGATTCTCCGAATGGTCCGAATGTCAGTACGTGTGCTATTCTTAATGCTGATGTGATCCATTCTGATTCTCTTCCTCTTCCTTTTTTCTTGCTTGCTCTTTCTTCTAAACGATCCTTTATCTGGTACCAGGTTGGGTAGTTTTCACTTCCTTCATATATTCCGAAGTCTTCGAATGCTCTGTCTAATGTTTCAGATAGTAATTTGTGCACTCCATAGCTTGCGAAGAATGATTCTGTTATCAGGTCACATAATGTGTTCAGCCATTCTTTTGCTGGTACTCCTTTTGGTGGTTGGTTTATGTTTATCTTGAAAAGGTTTGATATATTGTCATTTCCGACGGTGAATAGCTGGATTTCTTTATCTATTTTCATTAAAGGACGAAATGATTTTTTCCAGTCAAAGATTATGAAAGGTTTCTTTTGTTTGATAAAATTTCCTACAATCTGGAATGCCATGTTTGTCTTTCCTGATCCACTCATTCCTGAGATACATACGTGTCTTATCCAGTCTTGCTCTCTCATTGCAAACGGAAAGATTTCTTTGTCTGCATAGCTGATCATTCCTAGTGGGTAGTCTCCTTGCATTACTGCTTCAGTAGGAGGTTCTAGTAATATTTTATCGTTAAGAAATCCTTCGTTGAGGTGGTTGTGGTACATGGCGTTTAGAGCTTGCTCTATCTCTCTCTTTTCTTCCATGCTGTCAGACATTCGGTATTTCAGATATATCTGTTCTATCTTTTTTCCTAAGACTGGTCTCAGCTTCTTACATATTGTTTCAATGGTTAGTAGTTCGTTCATTCTTCCTCAATGTATAGTAAATATTCTTTTTTCAGGTCCTGGTATTCTTTCCAGAGGTGTCCGATGTTTTGATAATCTTTGCTTATTGTTTTTGCAATCTTTGGTGTAAGCTCTTGAAATTTTTCTTCAATCTTTTTGATCCTGTCGAGTTTTGCTTTTGCCAGGGTGTATATTGTGTGCGCTCTCTCTTGATCTGGATCACCATATTCTAGTTTAAGGTAGTCAATTATGAATTGATCTACTTTTTTTTGAAGTTTTTCAGATTCGTTAAAAACTGTCATTTTTAGGCTCCGATTAGGTTATCAATCATTCCTAATCTGCTTTCTTTTTCTTTGAGCTCTTGTTCTCTTTCTCTTAGCTCTTGCTTCAGTGCTGCGATGTCTCTCCAGCAGTTTAGTTTTTCCTGGACTTTTACTTCTTCTATCTCAACTTGTTTTTGTTTAAGCAGGATCTGTTCTTTCTGGCTTTCGACTCCGCCTAGCTCTGTTGATACTTTTGTGATTATGGCTCCGATTTCGAATTTTATCTTGTCCATATCTGCTAGAAGTTCGTTGCTGAGTTTTTCCCTTTGTTTTATGAGTGTGTGGATGTCTTCAATCGACTTTTTTAGTGATTCTGTTTTTTCACCTTGCATCTTTTCAAATGCTTGGTCGTTGCTTCCGCCTTTGATTTGTTTGAGCAATTGCTGTATGTCAACAGGGTTTACCTGTTTGTCTTTGATCAGGTCTGACATGAATCCTACATCTGGTTTTTGTTCTTGTGACATTTTTTTGTTTACCTCAAATTTTTTTAACGATTTTTTTGTGCTATTCTTAGTGTTTGGCCTATTTATAAACCTTTCGTTTTTTACCACTTTACAGTAGTGGCTTTTTCAGGGGTGTTTCAGGTATTCCGAGGGGTTTTCCGTTTTTAGAAACCTTTTCAGCTACCATTTTTCACCATAGATTGTCAGTATTCTATCTATGGCAATTCTTTCTTCATCAGTTAGTCCTTCAGCTGATTCATCTCTTTTTGTCAACATCATAGGGTCTATCAGGTATAGCTTTCCATCGTTTCCGAGCAAAATGTTCTTACCGTTGATGTCAGATTCTGGAAGCCTGAACTCATACCCTTTTGCATGAATTTTATCCAGCATAGTCCTTAGACTCCGTTCTAAAGAAAATCTGTTTAATTTATCAGCTTCAAACAAAGCTTTTCCTTCTATGACTTTGGTAGTATAAGCATTCTGTCCTTTATTGCCTTCAAAAAACTTGTAAGGCATAGATTCTTTGTCAATGTATGCAGCTGGGACATTATCATAGAGATTTACCGGCTTAGGCGTTACACCTGAATCTACCAAATCTTCTAATTTTTGATATTCATCATCAAGAGGATAATAGTTTCCTGTTTCAGGATCAATTTTGCTTATTTTTAGCCTATAATCCTCATTATCCTTATTTGTTCTCATTACCATTCCAAAAGATCCTTCACCATAGAATTGCTTGAACTTTAGGCTAGGGTCTATTAAAGGGAGATAATCTTTCAATAATTTTCCTTCCGTGTTTGGTTTTGCGTTTTTCATTTTTTGGTAGCTGTCAAGGGCCCATGTCAGGCACGAGCCCTCTTCAGCTGGATATTTTCTTGGAGGTCCGAATTCCAAGAAGTTAAGATCTTTAATCGGACGTCTTTCATTTTAGTATATTTTAGCATATGATTTGAATTTGTCTTTTATTTCCTCTGGGATTGTTTTTATTCCCTCTATTGCTTCGTATATCTGTCTGGCATAAGCGTCTTTGTGTTCCTCAACGTTTCTCATGTTGAATCCTCTATGGGTTTCCATGTATTGTTTTCCTATTGCGGTCATTACTTCAACTACCTCTTCAGCGCTTTTTAGCCTGCTGGCTAGTCCTACAAATGCTCCTCTTCCTTGATGTCTGCTAAGGTAGCAGCTTATGTCTTTTCCCATCTTACTTAGTATTGTATTTCTTCAGGTTTTTTCAGTAAGTCATACCTAAACATTGTTTCTGTGCCAGGTTCTCTTAAGTAATGGTCGCCTGTTCTTTTTTCCTGTAGTATGTCATACAACCTAACTTTAGCTTCTGGTTTTCCTGTTTTAGGATTTTTTACTTCTACTAGAAATTCATCTTGTCCTAGTTCTAACATTCCATATTTTTTAGTTATATTTTCTAAATTTATTTTTTTCATTTTTTGGACCTCCTCCCGATTTTTCTGGAACCGGAACAAACCATTTTTGTTACTACTATATTGTAGTAACTAATATATAAAGGTTTCGATTTTTTTACCCATAAAACCGCTCTATAAGCCTTCTAGAGCCTAAAAACAGGCATTTACAGACTCAAAACAAGGCTATTAGGGCCATTCTGGAATAATTTCAGACACTCTCTTATAATAGGTAAAACCAAGAAAAAACCAAAAGGTTTATAAATTACCCAATTTTTTTGTAAGCAAATAGTTATCATAATAACTAAAAAATTTGGAGGAATATAGATAAAATGGCAAAAGAAAAACCACACATTAATGTAGTATTCGTGGGGCATGTAGACCATGGTAAGTCTACAACAGTTGGTAGACTCTTATACGATTCAGGAGCTATCGATGAACAGGCTATGAGGAAGCTAAAAGATCTAGCACAGCAGCTAGGTAAGTCTGGTTTCGAATTCGCGTTCATTATGGATAACCTGAAAGAAGAAAGAGAAAGAGGAGTAACAATTGACCTGATGCACAAAAAATTCGTAACAGACAAGTTTGAATATACTGTTATTGACGCACCAGGACACAAAGACTTTGTTAAGAACATGATTACAGGTGCATCACAGGCTGATGTAGGATTTCTGGTTGTTGCAGCTGCAGAAGGTGTCATGGCACAGACCAAAGAGCACATCTGGCTATGTAAGACACTTGGTGTAAACCAGATAGCAGTTATCGTTAACAAGATGGACTCTGTAAAATATGACGAAGCAAAGTACAAAGCTGTTAAAGAGTCTGTTTCAGAAGTTCTGAAAGGTATCGGATACAAAGTTGATGACATCCCTTTCATACCAGCATCAGCTCTGCAAGGAGACAATGTCTTCAAGAAATCAGAGAACATGGCTTGGTATACAGGACCAACTGTAAGAGAACAGCTAGACCTATTCAAAGAACCAGAGAAACCAACCGAACTACCATTAAGGATACCAATCCAGGATGTATACAGCATCACAGGTATTGGAGTTGTTCCAGTAGGAAGAGTTGAAACTGGTAAGATGAAAGTAGGTGACAAAGTTATTTTTGTACCTGCTAGAGAAGGAACAGGTGTAACCGGAGAATGTAAGAGTATAGAGATGCATCATGAAGATATCAAAGAAGCAATCCCTGGGGACAACATAGGATTTAGTGTAAGAGGGATTGGTAAAAAAGATATCGCAAGAGGAGACGTACTCGGACATGTAGATAATCCGCCTAAAGTTGTAAGTGAATTTACAGCACAGATGGTTATCTTGAACCACCCAACTGTTATTACAGCAGGATACACACCAGTATTCCACGTACACACAGCACAGGTAGCATGTAGATTCGATAAGATCGAGAAGAAGCTAGACCCTGCAACAGGAGCAACTAAAGAAGAGAACCCAGATTTCATCAAGAACGGAGACGCAGCAATCGTTAAGATTATACCAACAAAACCGCTTGTTCTTGAGAAGCAGTCTGAGATTCCTCAGATGTCCAGGTTCGCTATCAGAGACGCTGGATCTACAGTCGCTGCAGGTATGTGTATCGACCTGGTACAGAAGGCTTAAGACCTTTTTTACTTTTTTTCTTTTAATATTTCTTCTAAAAAACTATTACTAGTAAGTAATTAAAAATAGCAAGGTTTATATATCATCTAGGAAAACCCTTTTCTTAAGATGGCAAAGAAAGATAAGACTTACAAGGTTCCTAATCTGGCAACATATTCACCAGTAAGCACATCAGATATAATCATTGGAGGTCTTGGTGTAAACTTAGCGTGTTTTGCAGCAAGCTTCGGTCTCGATATAGTTCCTGTTGAGACTATCATAAAACATGATTGGTTGTATAACGTTTATTCTGCGATAAATTATCATATTCCTTATTATACAGCGACTGTAATGAATTACACGATGTTGGGCATGCTTGGTTCTGCAGGATTAGATTTTCTTTGCAGGCCTAGAATCAGCCGTAAGAAAGATGTTTCTGAAAAGCTGGATGCTCCAAGGGGCAATACAGACATTATGACCCGGCTTCATAAAATTGATGATATTTGTTATGCTATAAATTATGATTATACAGAGAAGGAATATACTATGCAGGAAGAGGCAAAGATTGCAAGTGATACATTAGATGAGATTATTTATAAGATAGAAGGTGTCAGGCAAAAGACTAGTTCAAAGGTTAGGAACAGTAAAGTTATGAAGTATATTTTCCCTCATGCTCTCGGTGGTTGTAATCTTCTTTCAAGGGAGATTGATTTTTTTGGGCAGATGCCTTACATGTCTTTTAGCATTTCTGCTCATGAGTTGGCTCATAGAAAGTCTTACTTTAAGGAGAATGATGCAGAAGTTTTAGCGCATCTTGCCGGCTTCATGACTCGTGACCCGGTCTTCATACAAAGTGCAAGGTATTCAAGACTCAGAAGAGAATGTCAGACCATATTTGAAAAATATGATAAGCATAATTCTGACATTCCTGCTAAGAAGTTGGAGAAGGATTATATTGATTTTGTAAAAGTCCTTAAGATTCCTGATAAGATGAAAGAGTTATATTTGAAGGAAGAGTTCAAACCATTTAGTCTGGCTGAGAGGGCTATAATGAAAGTTCAGATTCCACTATATAAAATCCTTATGAGAATTTTTGGTCAGAAGGAAGGTCTAATCAGATATACTGGTTTTTTTACAGAGGATCTTTATGCTTTGGAGAACAAATATGGTTCTGTTGAAAATCTGGTTACTTTCCTCGAGAATAAGCAGATTTCCTAACGAAAGGTTTTTAAACACTCAAAATTCTGTTTGTGTAAGAAAAAATGGAAAAAGCAAGAATAAAATTAGCATCACTGGAGATCGATAAGTTGAATGAGATAACAGACTCTATAAAAGGCATTGTTGAAAAAACTAAGGTTAAGATGTCTGGTCCGATTGCTATACCTACCAAGAGAATGAAGATTACAACAAGGAGAAGTCCTTGTGGTGATGGTAAGGCTTCATGGGAAAATTTTGAGATGAGGGTCCATAAAAGGCTTATTGATCTTGGTGTTGATGAGAGGGCTTTAAGGCTTATAATGAGGGTTCCTATTCCTAAAGGCGTTACTGTTGAGATTCAGATGCTTGATTAATTTCTTCATGATTATGTCTGATAAATTGAAATATGAGGTTGTTACTTTTGTATGTCCTTCTTGTGGTAAAAAGGTAAGTATGGTTAAATTGAAGTCTATTAGTATTGATGGTTTGCTTTGCCAGAAATGTGGTCAGGGTAACGAGAAACCTGAGCAGGACTAGTTATTTTATCATCATGGAGATGTAGCTTTTATACCCTTTGAATTCTTGATTCATTGTGTTTCTAACTTTTTCTTTTGAGAGTGCTTCTTTTCTGTAGCATCTTGGATTTTTGAGTGCATCGTAGATGTCTGCGCAGGAGACTATTTCATACAACAGAGGGTTTATACTTTTTGCTCCTGTTTGTAGTGCAAGTTCTTCTTTGTAGCCATGGTGGTATAGTGTTATCTCTCTTATTATATTGTATTTATCTCCTTCTAGTTCTTCATAGCTGAATAAACTATGTTTATCCATCACATCTTTTTCTTCTGTGGTTAATTTGGAATCTTTTGTCAATATTTTCCAAGGGATATTTTTTTTACCAATATCGTGAAGTAGACCTCCTTGACCTACGTATACTAGGTTATCATGATTGAGTTTAAGTTCATATCCCATGTTTATGCTTAATAGTCCTACACGTAGGCTGTGTTCGTAGCTGTCTTTATCCCATGCTTTTAGTGTGTTAAGATGTTTAGTTATATTGTC
>JAHIPG010000012.1 GCA_018894775.1 Nanobdellota archaeon | reverse complement strand
TCTGTCAATTCCTCTGTTCCCGGGTACGAGACGTACATCCACGTCTTCCATCAGGTCTTCGTAGTCGGCAGTGCTGTGGGTGTCCCAGAATGCCCAGAACTCTTCGAGAGAGCCGAATTCCTCTGGCAATGGGTCACGCTGGGTGATTCGATCTTCTCTATGACATCATCCAGCAAGATGGGTGCAAGAGGGTGAGCGAAGCATCCATCAAAGACAGCGCGAATATTTTAAACAATCTGGAATGCATCTTCAGTAAGAAAAGCTTTAAAGCCAATACAAGCTAAGTTAATATCATAACAATTCTTTCGAGAAGAATAGGCGACATTATGGGGATGGATGTAGAACAAGGCGAAGAGAAAACATTCCGTGGAATAGCGGGGGAAATGATAGCTTACGTGCACAAAATATCACTGTTTATAAATGGAAAGGAAATCGAGACGAGAGCTGCTTTTGCTCTTTCGGAAGTACCAAACTTAGGTTTTTCAATTTCATGGATGCACCCTTTTTTTGCTTTCTAGTTCTTCCGCAATCTTTTGCAGGAATATGATTAAGTCATTCAAGAAGGCGTAAAACTCTTTTTCATCTATAGCAGCAAGCAGCAAACCCTTTTCATCGCCCCATGCAAAAATCTCTTTCTTTTTGAGCAGTTTTTCCTTCTCGGCTAAGTTATCTCTATACCTTGTATAAAGATTAAGTATGAATCGAATCTTATCGACGACATCTTCTTTCAAATCCTCAGGCTTGATCCCAAACTTTTTTGATACAAGATAAACATCAACAAAATCCCTTGCCTTTACTCCCCTTCTTGTAAGAATGGACCTGATTTTCTCGCATAATATCTCTTTGATATCATAGGTATCGAGTGGGATTTGCCTTGAATACTCTTTGTATTCATCGGGAAACAAAACTTTGAGCTCTTTAATGGGTTTGTCGAGCGGGCTTTTTAGCTTGTTTCTAACCTCCAGGAAATGCATTTCTTCCACAAAGTTTATTTGAACCTTAAAGAAAGATTTGCGGTTCAGGATTTCGGAACTGTACCATATTTTAAGGGTAGCTGTTTTATTGCCTCCTCCAAGCTCAACATAATCACGGTTGTCTTTGATGCATTTGAAATCCAGCCCTCTCTTCTCTGCTATTTTTTCAAAAACAACTCCAGTTTCGTCTATAACAGATGAGAGATACCGCCTTATCTCTTTCTGGGACATTCCCTGGAATTGCTCCTGCTTTTTCCAAGTGAAATCGATATCCTCTGAAAATCTGAAGTATCCGAGATAGCATTTTATCAGACAGGTTCCGCCTTTGAACAGGAAGTTCTCACGGAAAAACTTGTTCTTTGATAGGTCAAGAAGCATTTGATGGAGAATAAGGTCTTTCTCTATCAAGTCTCTTCTTTCAATCTTCAGTGCTTCTGAAATCGCATTAACGAAATCCTTTCTCATTTAACCTTTTCCGCTATCTCTTTTACTGCTTTTGAATAATTTTCAGCATATACTCTCATTTTCTTTTTTGATAATCCTCTGGCATAATCTGAAATATCCATTATTATTTTCTCCTCTGGAATTCCATTGTAGCGCCATACATAAATGAAATCCAGTATGGTTTTTTCCGGGTCAGAATATCTGAGAGTATCCTTTATGATGCCGAATCCGAAAAGTTCAGGTTTGAGTTTTAAAAACCTGAATTTATAGCCTGCTATCTCTATCGGTTTTGCCCTGAATATTTTATCGTTTATCATATAGTCTATTGCAAAGTGCTCATGAGTGAGGTTGTTTAATTTTAAGGCGGTGTACAACCCGAAATACCAGTTTTTAACTCCTTTCAGTTCCATGCCTTTGGTGACCAATTCCAGATGGCTGTATTTGCTTTTGCCCAACTTTATTTCATCAAATGTTCTTATGTAGAATATCCCTCTGAAGATTCTTAGCAGATAGCCCTCCTTAAGGAGATATTTGATTGCGCTTTTGTGGTTGAGTTTCAAGGGCTTGCAATACTTTTTTATAGTTTCAGATGTTACAAACTCCTCTCCTCCCAAATGCAGTTTTTTTATCAGAAGCTTTGCCATTTATATCACAAGGTTGCATTTTTTGGTGCATTGTGATATATATCACAAAGGGATATATAAACTCTTTGTAATGCTTATGCATAACATAATGGTTTATAGTGCTTATTTTGTCAAAAGAGAATGAGCATAAGGAGGTAAAAAGGAAAAAAACCGCAGCAAGATGCACTTAGCGCCCACCGGCGAGGGGCATTTCATTCTATGAGTTTTTCTGATACTTATGGTTTGCTGCGGCGCATCATGCGCCGGAATAGAACGGACAGGAAACTGCCGAAAAACAAGTAAAACAAATAAAAGAATTATGAAATGAAAATACCAATCAGTATCCTGATAATATGTGCTGCAGTTTAATCCATCGTTAGCTTCTTGTTTTTTATGTCAAATGTTAATTTGAACATGCTGATTACGTCTCTACCGAGTAGTGATGGCATTCTTAATATCTTAATCCGATTCTCTTCATTCAATTTCTCAAGATCGTGTCTGATTACAAAAACTGGCATTCTAAGATTCTCGTTATCCAGCATGAGAATTGCATCTTCTATTACAAAAGTTTCAACAGAGCCACCAATACCGCTAAAATCTTGGTTATATCTTTTTAATCTGTTGCGATTTAATCCCAGATATATAGCATCTTTATCCAGAAGTGTGGTTCTGCTTGCACCGGTGTCCACCATAAATTCAATGGTCTCGTCGATTCTGTGAGTCTCAGAAATCAGATGACTATTTACAAATCCAGAATCGCTTTTGAAAAATCCATGGATCACAGAATCATCTCTACAGGTTTATCACTTGCAAATCCTATATATACTCCCTTTGCACCTTTCGTTTTTTTCCTGACATTTTGTGAAAGAATTTCTAAGTCCTTATCAGTCTCAATTACTTTCTGGTTCCAAATAGCTACAAATTTATCCCTGTATTTTTTAATAATATCCTGGAAATGCATGATGAACCATTGCTGGTTTTTTTCAAATTCCTCTCTATGTTCTTTATGAGAATTCATACTTAGCTCCACATTTAATTATACAACTAAAACTGTTTAACCTTTATGTATACCTTATTTACTTAAATGCTGTCCAGAATGGAAAAATATTCTTCCCTTGTCATACCTACGGTTTTCATATTGTTCAGTATAACAGTTACTGG
>JAHIPG010000011.1 GCA_018894775.1 Nanobdellota archaeon | reverse complement strand
AAGAAAAAAAGAAATCACACATTTACAGAAAAAAATTTTCTTACCAAAAAGAGATGATTGAAGAGCTAAATGAGCAAATAATATACGCCCACATACATTACAATCTGAACCATCTGTGTATGGGTATTGAAAACTGCTTTGATGATCATTTACCATTAACAAAAATACCTTACCATGAGCGCAGAAGATTTAAAAAAACAATAGACTGCCTCATGGAAAAAACTTCAATAAAAAAACATGGGTACATGCTCTTAGAACTTATGCCTAAGAAGGTATTTGGATTTTATCCTTTTTTCCCTCCGGGCTCAACAAGAAAAGAACAGTACCGAAGCCTGGAAATACTAAAAGATCTTATAAAAGATTAATAATATAGGGGGGGTTTATATCAATCGTAATTTAGACTACATGTCGAGAAAGCAGTATGACGTGTTGATAATAGGTGGAGGTATAAATGGGTCTGCAATAGCTCACGATGCTGCTTCTAGAGGGCTTAAAGTTGCACTTGTGGAAAAAGGAGACTTTAGCAGTGGAACAACAGCAGCCAGCTCTAAGCTTGCACATGGTGGATTAAGATATCTAAAAAATTATGATTTTGATCTTGTAAGAGAATCTCTTAGGGAAAGAAGATTCCTGCAAAGAATAGCGCCTCATTTAATCAAACCAATACCTTTTGTGATGCCTCTCTATAGGGGTGGACCTAACAAAGCCGAGATTGTAAAACTTGGAATGATACTCTATGATATTCTTTCATATGATAAAAGTTGGATGAAGTATGATGAACAGAAAATACCATTGCATAAAATACTCTCTATTAGAGAAGCTTTAATAGAAGAACCGAGAATAATGAGAAAAAACCTCAGATGTGCAGTAAAATATTGGGACTGTCAGATATCCAGTCCAGAAAGATTATGTTTAGAATATTTGTTAACTGCAGCAGGAAACGGAGCTAACGTGAGCAACTATACAGAGGTAGAAAGGGTTCTAATAAAAGATAATAAGGTTAAAGGTGTTGAAGTAAGAGATAAGACAAACGGGATGGAGTATAAGATAAATGCAGATATAGTTGTCAATGCTACAGGACCTTGGCTGGATAAAATAATAGAAAAATATGATGGAAATCATAAGCCTCTGTTAAGAGTGACCAAAGGCATCCATATCATAACACCAAAAATATCAAACAGCGCTGTGGTATTATCCTCAAAGAAGACAGGGAGGGCTTTTTTTGTTGAGAATTGGCACAATCATGGACTTATTGGCACGACTGATGCAGATTTTAGAGGAGACTTAGACAGCGTAAATGCAACAAAACAAGACATAGAAGGTTTAGTAGATGAACTTAATGAAGTCTATAATGGAAACATATCATTGAATGATATCAAGTATTCCTACGCAGGTGTAAGACCCTTGATAAACGAAGAAGAAAAAAACGAAACAGAAATCTCAAGGAAATATAATATAAGAGAAGAAAGCATAGAAGGGCTGATAACTGTATTGGGCGGTAAGATAACAACTGCGAGAAATCTAGCTGAGAATGCAGTCAATGTGATCTATAAAAGATTAGGAAAAGAAATAGTCCCCTGTAAGACAAAATATATCCCTCTATACGGAAGCACAAGAGGACATAAAGATTTCCTATCAAAAGAACTGAAAAGCCATAGGGATAAAAACCTAACCAAACATCTTATAAACACCTACGGATCCAAATATGAAAAGGTTTTAAACTACATAAATCCTGATGTAGAACAGAGGATATCGCATAATCAACAGGATATAAAGGCACAGGTATTTTATTCATTAGAAGAAGAGATGGCCTTAACGCTTGAGGATTTCATGCTCAGAAGGACACATATGGGTGTCTTAGGACAATCATCCAATATATCAGCGTTCATTGTTGCTGATATAATGGCCCACTATCTTGGCTGGGACAACACCAAAAAATTTGAAGAGGTGGATAAATTCCAAAAAAATGTCGAGGTAAGAAAATGGTAAAATTAGAAGACTTAGATATCCCATATCCAGATCCAAGCGAAAAAGCGTACAATAACGTTATTAAGCTTGCATACTTTCTAGTTGAACGTGTCCTAAAAGACTCTTTAGAGTTTTATGGATCAGAAAATCTAGAAGAACAACATTACCAAATATTCTTAGCAAACCATAAGTTCTATACAGACCCTATCTTACTTCAAGTAGCAATAGCAATATCTTCAGATAACGGAAACCCAATACCTGCACCAGCATATAAATCCTATATAAAACATCCAGCACTAGGGCCAATAATGACAAAATTATATTCTTATCCAATATACGGAAAAGAAGACGGGTATAAGATAAAAGAAAAATCAATGCAATACTCTGTAGAAAGTTTCGTCAAACAAAAAAGAATACTAGTATTCCCAGAGGGAAGAATCTCTCATGATGGATTACTCAGCTTAGGAAGAATCGGCTCTTCAGAAATAGCATGGAGAGCATATCATGATATGAACTATGATAAAGATGGTAAACCTGAGTCTCAAAAGAAAAAAATAAAGATAATCCCTACAGAAATATCATACTCACCAATAGGAGGAATACCTTTGAAAGATATGGACGAGATGACCATAAGATTTGGAAAATCTATCGACTTTGAAGAAGAGGTAATAAAACAATATAACTCAATAAAATATAAGTTTCATAAAGACAAGAAAAAAGTCAAGAGAAACCTACAGATAAAACTGATGAGAAAAGTTATGAAAGAAATAGGATTACTGACAACACTAAACATAGATAATCTCGGCTCAAGAGTACTATATGACTTTGCTGAAAAGAAAAGAGATGTAATGAAGATAGATCATTTCCATGAGATGATCCAAAATATGGCTAACAACCTAAAAGAGTCAGAAAATTTTTACATGCTTAACCATTTAAAGAATCCGATGATGTTAAGAACAAGGACGGAAGACTTCCTGGATAGATGCAGAAAAAAAGGTGCATTGAATAATAATGAAATCTACTCAGACCTAATCCATCTAAATCTTGATTATATACTCAAAGAGCATGACTTTTTTGATGTAAGAAACGATAACATAATCAAATATAACTACAACCTTCTAGAGCATTTGACACCTGCCAAAAAGATAATCAATAAGGAACTTAAAAATATCAGAAGAAGATAAACTATTTTTTCTTATCCCTTTTAATAATACCTTCAGCAGCAAGAACTCCACAACAGGCCGCACCACAAATGCCTCTACTGAGACCAGCACCATCACCAGCAACATAAATATTATCCTTGTTTGTCTTCAGATACTCATCAGTTATAATTTTTAGCCCATGAAACTTTATCTCAGGAGCATAAAGCAGGGTCTCATCGTTCGCCACTCCAGGAATGATTTTGTCTAATTTCTTTAAACCTTCCATAACATCATTCAATAATCTATAAGGCAGTGCCAATCCTATATCCCCATACACTACATCCTCTAAAGTAGGCTGAATAAGAAACTCACATTTCTTATTAACATTGCTTCTCCGACCCCTTCTAAGATCCCCTAATCTTTGCAGTATTGGTTTTTTAACCCCTGTAACATAAGCTAAGTCAGCAACCCCCTGGCCGTATGTATTTGTATTGCTTAAAGGAGCTGTCAATGGCATTGTAACCAAAAATGCAAAATTAGTATTAGGACTACTATCATCACTATCGGAATGCCCATTCACAAGATTGAAATCTTCATGGGTTTCCCTAGTGACTTTTCCCCCAGGACACGTGCAAAAAGTCCTAATCATATCATTATAAGTATCAGACCTAAGATAAAACTTCATATCACGTACAACATTTGTAATATCATCAGTTACCTCCCTAGGGACCTCTACCCTGACACCTATATCAATAGCATTGTAAGAATAATCAATTCCTAACTTATCAGATACTTCTTCTAACCAAGAAGCACCAACCCTTCCTGGACCAATTATAAGCTTATCATAATGTACCTTGCCTTTATTAGTGATTACTTCATTCTCGGTAATAGTTTTAACATTCCTTTTGTTAAGGAACTCTACACCTCTAACCTCAAGATTCTTCTTGAACATTTTCATAAGGTTGATGAGCTTATCAGTACCAACATGGGCTTGAGGAGAATATAAAAAATCACCACCGACCATCCTCGCCTGTTTTTTAAGCTGGGTAACTTTCCTCTCCTCTGCTTTAGAAAGATCCTGAACATGAACATCATACTCACTGAATATCCTCTGAACTTCAGCAATAAGCTTTAGATTCTTTTCCTCTCCAACTATATCATCAAGATTATTACCTACCTTATTAGAAAATATAATCTTACCATCAGAATGCAAACCGGCACCACCAATACCACAAAGAATGTTGCAAGGTCTACAAGTACCCTTACAATTGCCAGGGCTAGGACATTTACGATGATTGATATCCCTTCCTTTATCTATGATTGTAACATCAGCATAATTAGTAAGTTTATAAGCAGCGAATAGACCGGCGGGACCTGCACCAATAATAGCAACTTTCATCTATAAAAAAATGATATTTGTTTAGTATTTAACTTTTTTGGTGGTAAGATTGCTAATTTCTAAACTTTTTATGATTTTGTATAATTTAGTCTGGAATTTTTTTCTTGTCGTCGGAAATCCTTTGGGTACGCGACACGCGACAAGTGTGTGGGTAGGGTTTTATAAAAGCAAAAGATTTTTCTTATTTTTAATGACAGAAAAATTGATGATTACTCACAAGTTTAGGTTATATCCGAGTAAACAGCAGGAAGCTAAGCTTTTGGAGACTTTAGATTTGTGCAGGCAAACTTATAATATTTTGCTTTATGAGTTGCATATGCAGAAGGTTGTTGATAGGTCTCAGATTCAGGGTGTTATTCCTGATATGAAGATCTGTGATTCTTCTTTTAAGAAGTTGTATTCTAAGACGATGCAGTATGAGTGTTATAGATTGTTCTCGAATCTTAGTTCGTTAGCAAAATCGAAGAGTAAGAGGAAAGTAGGTAGATTAAGATTCAAAGGTAAAGGCTGGTTCAAAACATTTACTTACAACCAGTCAGGATTCAAGCTGGTAATGACAGGAAAAAGATGCCAGACTTTGAAGTTATCTAAGATTATAATATATCAAGCAGGTAACAATTAAGCATTATCCTTCTGGGAAGTGGTACGCTACCTTAGCCTCAGAGTTGAAAGTTACTGTTCCAAAAAAGCAAATTAAGAAGGTTGTCGGTATTGATTT
>JAHIPG010000116.1 GCA_018894775.1 Nanobdellota archaeon | reverse complement strand
TGAGCTAAAGTTAATTTAGTATTAAAATCCTTTATTACACCGTTCACTTCAGAGAACATGGAGTTATTTCCCAAAGTCTTACTACGAATCTTTTCTAAATCAAATCTTACAGAAATGAATCCGTCTATAAGTAAATTATAATCAGATATCAGATTTATCAGTTCAGTATTAAAAATCTCAATATCCTTCCTAGACTTCATAAAATCATTATTAGGCTTATTAATCTCACCGGAAAGGAATGAATACTTATGATTCTCCCATAACCTTTTGAAAGATAACAAAACATCGTAATTATTCTCAATATCTTTATTAATAATCTCTGCTTTTGCTTCTAAGCTATCAACCTCTACGCTTTTGTTAATATTGCTGAGAGTCTCTTCAAACCTCTTCTGTTCACCAAATAACTCCTGTAAAGAATCCACAAGAGATTCAATCTGCTCCTTAAGATTGGTCTTCAAGAACTTATCCTCATCATTTAGATCATAATTAACAGTAACAAGAATACTTCTGGTAGTTGTCTCCTCATTTGTATGGCAAAAAAAAGTACTTACACTGCTGCATTCTATATCAAAACGGTATAAATCCTGACCTGGACCGTATTGGACAGCCTGTATAGTATATTTTTTTTCGAGGGGTAGACCAGGTCTTAAGGTAAAACTAGCACTATCCAGCGCTATATCCCTGCTGATATCCCTAAATACATATTTGCAATTAGCAGTACAAAAAGGATTTGTCCTTACAGATGACTCAAATTTTATATCCTCTTCCTGTTCTCTTACAAGAAACAAATCTTCCTTATCAGTATTTAATTTTATGACAACATCATTGCCAAGCAAAAAACTGGCATAAAGAAATAACTTTGTACCAAAAAATGAAAACACGATGATAAAAAGGAATATCATTGTGAGGATGAATAGTTTTCTATCTTCCCACAAACGTTTAAACCTCTTAGCCATATAAAAAACTAAGGTAAAGATGTTATTTAACTTTTTTGGAGAAAACAAAGTTTAAATATTAGCCATTCCTAACAAGAAATAGGTGATAGAATGAAAAAATATCTATTGTTAATCTTTTTAATATTCATCTTAGGTTGTGTACAGGAAGAAATAAATGATTTTGAAAGTTGTGCTAAGGCTGGAAATCCTGTGATGGAAAGTTACCCAAGACAATGCAGAGCTAATGATCAGACATTTGTAGAGGAGTTAGATGAACCTGTAGAAGTTGAAGAACCTTTCTGTGGAACATCAATAGGGGGCAAATGTGAATCTGATGATGAATGTGTAAAAGGAGGCTGCTCAAGCCAATTGTGTGAATCAAAGAATGAAGAACCACTAAATACTATATGTGATTATAAAGAATGCTACAATGCAGACAAATATGGGTTAAGCTGTAAATGCGTTGAAAACAAATGCCAATGGGTTTAACTGGAGTATAGAAATATTTATTATAACAATTTTTTTCTCTTTTTCCATGAAAAATGTGAAATATAAAGATCTTTCTAAACTAGAGAAAAAACTGCTTGATGAAGCAGAAAAAGTAATGGAAAATGCCTATAATCCCTATTCAAACTTCTATGTAGGAGCGGCAATACTGACAGAAGATGATACAATCATCACAGGAACGAATGTGGAAAATTCAGCATATGGTTCAACAATATGTGCAGAAAGATCGGCTATACTAAAAGCAAACTCTGAAGGTTATAGAATGTATAAATCATTGGCAATAATCGCAAGAGGAGAAGACTTTGATACTACAGATGTATCTGCGCCATGCGGAAGCTGCAGACAGATGCTCTACGAATCATCACAGATATCCGAAAAGGACCTGAAAATAATATTATCAACAACAAAAAAAGATAAAATAATCGTAACATCCATAGAAGAACTATTACCTTTAGGATTCGGACCAAAAGAGCTGGGAATAGATGTAAAAAAATATCAAAAATAATTATTTTTTTCTATATTCTTCAACTAAAAATTATTAGTCTTTCTCTAAGTTTTCTTTTAGTTCGTTAAAGATAAGTTTAAGCTTCTCTATACTTGCGGTAAATTCACCATATTCTTTTTTGTACTTAGCTTCAGCTTCTGCAACCTTTAACTTATCCTGGTTATTCTCAGTTATTAAGTCAATATATACCTTATAAGCATCATTATATTCTCCAGCTTCTTTCTGCATATTTCGATACTCAGCATTATAATCCTCCTTTGTAAAAGATTTGCTAGAACTTGCTTCATCATCCAGAACTATTGGTTTGACTGAAGTTTTTTCATTACCATCAATCTTATAAGTTCCAGGTTCTAGAATCTTACCATCGATAGATTCAGGCTCTATATCAACAAAATTCTTTATTCTACTCTCTTCGGAACCTTCTTTGTAATCATAACAATGAGATAAGTCTTGATCAAATATTAATGTCTTTGATGTTGTAACATTCCCTCCTTTATCTAAAAACTGAACGTAATATTCATCCGGTCCTGTAGTATCATCCATCTGTACAAAGAATGATAGATTTTCTTTAAGGCTTTTATCGTGGTCTATTTTAATATCATTCCAAATTTGACCATTTTTATAGATAAATACGTGATCTATCCCCTTATTATCTCCATGATCCCAAGCACCTACAGATAACTGGTCGCATCTGTAAACAGTTATTTTCGGAGTGATTGGAGGTTCGTCAACAACCCCTCCTGTGAACTCAACCTTTTTAGATATTCTTCTGATAGCTCCATCTTCATAGATATATTCAATAAGGTATTCATGGGTTCTAGGCTCATTATTCTTAAAATTTGCCCAAAAGCTTTCTCCAATATTATCAGGAAGACCATCCTTTTCTTTTGCCAGATTTCCATCTACATAAAGTCGAAGTTTTTTAACATCTATCTCTTCCTTCCAATCAGATGCAGAAACCCATATATCTAAATTCTTACCAGTCCTCTTTTCAGGATAAACATCAAAAGTTATATCTCCATAACCTTCTGCTTTCCAATCCCTTTCATCTTCAACTATTCCACTAAGGTCTTCTTCACTAATATTCTCTCCTTCATCAGTTTTGGGTCCAGTATTTCCATTATTATCCTCTTTATTCTGAATCAAATCCAATTTGTCTTTGATGTTATCTTTTTCTTCATTAACTATATTATTCGTATTAAGATCAAGAATACCAAGAACCAAAGCATCATCCTTCAGATTAGCACCTACTTCACCAATCTTAAAATCAGCAGGTTGAGAAGGATACTCTGTTCCGGTAGTCTCAACAAGATAATAACGCTTATCATCTAACTCAATATAAGTCCCTTCATCTAGAGGAAGATTGACGGCTGCAACAATGTGATTCTTAAAATGAACCAATATAGTATCAATATCACATGCTTTAGCCAAAGAAGCATAAAGTGTAGCAAGATCGTCACAGTCACCGCCCTCAACCAAAGTTTCAGTATGATGCTTGACATAATCATGCCCATAATCCTTGATATAAGGAATCCTATGAACAAGATCCAGTATCTTCTGGGCGACTTCAAGCTTATTGTTCGGATCAGCAATCTTATAGACAACCTCATCACGAACATGCTGCATGTACTTGCTCTTATGATCAACCTTATCAGCTACCTCTTTCAAATAAGCATTAAAATCCTTCTCTTCTCCGCCACGAAGACCTTTATTCTGGGCTTTGTAATAAAGATAATCTTTGTTATCAACAAAACATTGATAGGTAGTACCTTCTAAACCATACAAGAAATATGAAACCTTACCTTCAAGATTAAAACCAGACTCTTTGAACTGATACTTATCAATCATCTCTTGGGTTGCG
>JAHIPG010000115.1 GCA_018894775.1 Nanobdellota archaeon | reverse complement strand
AGAATAAGATTTTTTATCTTTGTTTTCTTGATTAATTCTTCAAGTTTCTTTTCATCTATTTCAGTATTTAGCCTGAATGAATTAGGTGTCTTAAATTTCTTCATGTTAATCTCCCCTTGTAAAAGCTAGCATTATGGATTATGAAAGGGATTATAGGTCCGATATCAATAAAATCGTGATTGCCACAGCAACCACAATGCTTCTGTTCCTTTTCTCCAGGACATACACATTTATCATCAATTATTGGCTGTCCGCTTTCCTTACAAAATCCTGTAATCTCACCTGCCATTTTGAATACCTCCGTTTTGGTTAGAATTATCTACATGATTGCCTATAAGTATAACATTAATATTGATGTTCATTTTGAGGGGTTAATTGTGGGATTGGGTTAGGTTTTAAGGCTGTTTCTTAGTATATAAACCTTTCTATCTTTACTACTCTAAAATGGTTACAAATCAGTATAGTTTCAAATGAAATGGCAACTTAAGACAGCTATATAAATAAGCATATGTCATAAGAAAATATCCAAATTAGGAGGAATCAAAAAATGAACAAAGGCACAATACTAATCTTAGCAGCATTATTGATAATCGGAGGAGCACTATACTACTCAGGAAAACACACAATGGATTTAGTGTACCCCGAAGAATATTACCAAGATATTGCACTAAACACATTCGCATCAGAAAAAGAATTAACAGAATTTCTGAAAAGCGCACAAGACCAAGGAAGCTATAGTTATGGATTAGGCGGAAGAGATATGTTAATGATGGAACAATCTAGCGTACCAATGGCCCAAGCAGAATCAACAGCAAAAGCAGGCGGAGGCGCAGAAGAATACTCAACAACCAACATACAGGTAGAAGGTGTAGATGAAGCAGACATCATCAAGAACGATGGAAAATACATATACATTATTTCTGGAAACAAAGTTATAATAGTTGATGCATTCCCAGCAAAAAATGCAGAAATATTATCAGAAATAGAATTTGATGATGATGAAAGAATAAGCCAGATATTCATAAATGAAAACAAACTGATAGTATTCGGACAGAAAAACGAAAAAGAACATTTCGGAGATGTAAACGGAGAACCAGAGGAAGAAACACCAGTATCCTCAAAAATGATGGCAGAAGACATGATGATGTGGCCATACCCTTCATACACACAATTGACATTTGCTTATATATATGACATATCAGACAGGTCAGATCCTGAAATAATTGATGATATAGAAGTAAAAGGAAATTACTATAACTCAAGAATGATAGGCGACTATGTATACCTGATAGCTAACGAGAATGTATGGTTCAGAGACGGACCAGTACCACTACCAATGATGAGAGTAGGCGGCATGGAAAAGATAATGCCAGCAACAGACATCATGTACTGCCCAATACCAGACTATTCATACAGTTATACAAACATATTAGCAATAAATACACAAAAGGAAAAAGACGTAACCCATAAAGTAGTACTGAAAGGAAACTCACAGCAAATGTACATGTCAACCGACAACCTATACCTAACATCAATGAAACAGATGAGATGGTACGACCAAAGGTGGAGAATACTAGAAAAGACAATAATACCTTTCCTACCAAAAGACATAACAAACAAAATAGAATCATTAGATCCTTCAGACCTTGCAGACTACACAAAATGGAGTGATATAGAAGAGATGATATCAGACTATACTGATAGCCTAACACCCACTGAAGAGAAAAAATTCGCTGAAAACGTTCAGGAAAAGGCTGAAGATGTAGAAAAAGAGATAATGAAAGAGACGGAAAGGACAGTCGTACACAGGATATCCATCGACAAAGATAAGATAGAATATGAGGCAGAAGGAGAATTCCCAGGAAGATTGCTGAACCAGTTCTCAATGGATGAATATGATGGACACTTCAGGGCAGCGACCACTGTTGGAAGGGCATCAACAAGATCAGGTGAGGAAACATCCAGTAACAACGTCTATGTTTTAGACATGGATCTAAATATTGTCGGCGAAGTTGAAGATCTGGCTCCTGGAGAGAAGATTTACTCAGCAAGATTCATGGGTAAAAAGGGTTATTTAGTAACTTTCAGGAATATTGATCCATTATTTGTAATAGACCTATCTATCCCTAAAAATCCTAAAGTTTTAGGCAAGCTGAAAATACCTGGCTATTCTGATTACCTACACCCTTATGACGAGAATCATTTAATCGGATTAGGCAAACAAACTATAGCAGCCAAGGATAGAGACTTCGCATGGTACCAAGGGGTAAAGTTATCACTCTTTGATGTAAGCGATGTGTCCAAGCCAAAAGAAGTTGCCAAGTATGAGATAGGAGACAGAGGAACAGACAGCAATGCGCTTAATGACCATAAGGCATTCCTTTTCGATAAGAACAAAAACCTGCTAGTTATACCAATAACACTGGCGGAAATCGATGAGGAAAAGTATCCTTCAGGAATAAGCGACAACCAGTACGGAGATTATACATTCCAAGGAGCATACGTATTCCATATAGACACAAACAGTATTGATCTGAAAGGAAGAATATCTCATATAGAAGACTATGATAGCTATCTGAAAAGTGGATATAGGTATTTCAACTATGATGAGAGCGTAAAGAGAAGTTTGTACATGGATGATGTATTATACACAGTATCAAATAAGTTCATCAAGATGAATGACCTTGATGATCTGGATGAGTTGAACACTGTTGAACTTCCTTATGAGGAACAGAGATACTATGGATATGGAGGTGGAGAAGTTCCGATGGTAGATGCTGTTACAGTCTAAAAACATCTTTTTTTCTTTCTTTTTTTATT
>JAHIPG010000010.1 GCA_018894775.1 Nanobdellota archaeon | reverse complement strand
ATTTTTCCTTATCCGAAGCATAAGGATCATCCTTGGGAAAATTTTCTTTCCAAAAAACATCTCCACATATAGCAACAATCCCTTTATCTGTTTTAACTAACAAAGTTATTGAAGTCTTATCATGCCCTGGAGTCTTGATAATCTTAATATCTTCTGTAAATTGCTCTTCCCAATCATCAACAGTATTTTTATCCCATAATCCATAAAATTCAAGAGTTTTTGCTTCAGGAAACATACCTATGTTTCTATAATGATCTATATGAGAATGGGTTAAGCAAACAATGGTTATATCATTAATATTTAATCGTTCTTTTTTTAGTGCATCAATTAACATTTGTTGATTTTCTAGAACTCCTGGATCAACTACCATTACAATGTCTTTATCTCTAACTAAAGTTATGGTTGCACAGGTTTTTTCTTCTCCTTCTTGATCTGCTGAATCTTCAGTTGTATATCCGGGTATTAAGACTTTAACTTCTGCCATATTATTGATATTATTGTGACTGAATTTCTATTTATAAAGTTTAGCTTTAATTTTTCCTTTTCAAATTGCACATATAAAGTATTGGATTTTTTTGCTTTTAATGCTTCCTCCAGGACTTGAAACCAGGTTTTAACCTTGCTGTATCTTGATAATTCCGCAGGGTTGCGTCTTATCCATCTAGACTAAATGGGCATAACAAAAATCATAGACAAAACCTTTATAAAGCCTTCTCAATAATAAATTTTTACGATGAAAAAACTAACATGCAATTCATGCAAAAAAGAAATAACAAACGATTTAGGTGCAACTCAATTCAAATGTCCTGAATGCGGAAAGGCAGAAATAGTAAGATGCAAGAACTGCAGAGAGATAGGAGCAAGATATAAATGTTCTGCGTGTGGTTTTGAGGGGCCTAACTAAAATGGCAAAAGTAATGGTTACAATAAGGGTTATGCCAGAGAATGTAGAAGCAGATCTGGATAAACTGGAAGAAGAATCTAAAAAAGAAATAACTGATTTCGGTGGAGATGTAGTCGGAACTAAGAGAGAACCAATCGCTTTTGGACTTAATGCACTAGATATAGAATTCTTTATGGATGAAGATAAGGGAGCAACAGATCCTTTAGAAGAAAAATTAGCATCTCTTGAAGGAGTTGCAAGCGCATCAACAACAATGGTCAGAAGGACAGTAGGATAGAAATATTTTTTAACCTTTAATTTACTTTGTATTCTAAAATGGCATTAACACAAGAAAAATTAGCTGCAGTCCAGCAACAATTAGCAGGATTACCACCTGAGGAACAGCAAAAAAAGCTTCAAGAATTACTAACACCTGAAGAAATGGCAGAACTACAGGCAAAACAATGCCCTTTCTGTGGCATAGCATCAGGACAGATACCAGCCAAAACAGTATATGAAGATGATATGGTAAAAGCTGTACTTGATATCAACCCTGCAAACAAAGGACACATATTGATATTCCCAAAACAGCATTACCAATTCTTATTCATGATGCCTGATAATGAGGTAGCAAGGATATTCCAGGTTGCTAATAAACTAGCAAAAGTAGCATTTGAGGCAGTAGGGGCACAAGGAACAAACATATTTGTAGCTAATGGACAGGTAGCAGGTCAGAACGCTCCACATGTTCTAGTACATGTGATACCAAGATTTGAGAATGACGGTGTAGGATTAGCATGGCAGCCAAAGAAAATAGAAGAAGCAGAGATGGATGAAGTAGTAAAAAAACTTACAGAACATCCTATAAGTATAGGTGAAGAAGCACAACCAGCAGTGATAGAAGAGGTAAAAGTAGAAAAAGAAGAGACTGAGGAAACACAGAGAATACCCTAAGTTTTAAATATTTTGAAATATCCTTATATTTCTATGAAAAAAGGGCAATTAACTATATTTGTAATACTTGGGTTAGTTCTTTCTAGTGTGGTTGTACTTAGCTTCGTTTTTTGGGACACTCTCACAGAACAAGCATCAAAAACAGGAATAATAAAAGGCATAACAATGAGCGATGAAGCAAGAAGTGTAGAAACAACTGTGAAAGATTGTTTGCAAGAAGAAATATATTTAATACTTACAAATATGGGTCTTCAGGGAGGATATACAGATACAGGCAGTTTACAGACTGTAAAAGTATCCGGATTTGAGGACTTAGATGTACCCTATCTTTATTATGGTGGACAGAGTAAAGTGCCTACGCAAAGACAGATGGAAATTGGATTATCCTCAGCTTTAGTTGATTCATCAAAAAATTGTAAACTTGACATACCTGGACTAAAGATATCCTATGGGACTCCAAAACCTCAAGTCAGGATAATGAGCAATGATGTGAAATTCTCAATAAACTGGCCAATAATAATAGAAAAAGAAGGAATCAAAAGTAATATAGGTTCTTTTAAATATTCTAATCCTTTAAGATTAAATACGCTGGCTGAAGTAGCAAGCCAAATAATTGAAGTTCAAGGTGATGGAGAAATATGTTTAAGCTGTTTAGCAGAAATAGCCTTTAAGAATGGTGTAGAAATTGATTTAGACCAATTAGAAGACACTATGTTCTATCTGATAACTGATAAAGAATCTAAAGTGGATGGAAAAGAATATCTATTCCTGATAGCAACACAATATAGTGATAGGCGAAAGGAAACAGAATCCGAAAAGCTTATCAACATGATGAGGGAGAGGTTAGAATAAAATGCATAAGAAAATAGCTTCCGGAGTAATAATAATCGCTATACTTGCTTTTCTATTTTCTTCTTTGACAGCGCAAGCTGGAATAATAGGTACTATAGGTCAAAAAGGTTTGGCTATGGCTAGTCCTGAATTGCATACTTTGCTTCAGACAACTGCATGTGTTAGTACAGGTGTTACCTGTGCCTCAAATTATCTGGCTGGACAAGTTACAGGAGAGGTAATGCAACAAGTGGCAGAATCAAGTCCAGAAGCAGCACAATTATTGAAAGTTAATAATAAAGTTGAAGAATGGAAAAAGTATGGTGCACAAATATCTGAAGATCTGAAAGTTGATGATAAAGGCCAAATTGTAGGTGGATCAACAACTGCTGTAACGAGACAAATAGACATATCTTCTGAGGTAGGTTCTGATCTTAAAGAAGGAAGCATAGTTGCGGGACCAGGAGTAAAAACTTCATTTGGTCAAGAAGGAGAAGATTGCACAATGGCTGCAACAGAGGATGGAAGCTATCAAAAGATTGGCGACCAAACCTATGGTAACTTAGCTAAGGGCAGTTTCACAAAAGTGTCTAGAGAAGGAGAATTAACAGAAGCTGAAATCCAAACCACAGAAGATGGAACAACATACATAATTAAGGATCAAAAATTCGAATTAAACAAAGGGGAAAAAGCAACATACAAGGAAGGAAAATTAACATTCAGTTGTGTAGATGGAGAAGGAAAAGATGCTTCATGTGCAGGACAAACTCTAAAGATAAATGATAAAGATATAACAATAAATAAGGGGAATATAGAATTTGATGGTGAAACATTTACAGGAGAAGATTTCACAATAGATGGAACAAACGTCAAAAGTTTAACTCCTGGAACACCTGCAGAAGCAAAAATTGTAGATAAAGGATTAGCTATAAGAAATGCTGTTGCAGAAACAGATGAATTTT
>JAHIPG010000114.1 GCA_018894775.1 Nanobdellota archaeon | reverse complement strand
TTATTAGGTATAATCCTATTAGCAAGATATGAAACATAAATACCAAGATACATATCATTCCTCTGATTTGTTATCTTAATGCTCCTGCAGAACTTCTGCAAATCCTTTTCAGTATAGGAGAGCTCACTGATGAAACCTTTCTCCATAACAGCCATCATCCTCCATCTAATAAAAGCCATGTCGCTCTTAGGATCAAAAACTTCACCAAGATAATCATTAATACTCATGAATAATTGCTGGACAGCTTTAGGATCATAATCAGTCTTACCTTTATTGTCTTCTTTCAACAATTTATCAATCTTATAATCCAAATTCTCCTTCCTGAAACTCTTAGGGAACTTCATCTTGGCCACACCTTCTCCATCTTATTATAGATCATAACATTAGTAGATGTATCTTCAGATATCTTACCCAAAATCCCTTGGACTATTATGGTTCCAGACTTAGAATTATGCGCTAAATAATCCTGAGTACTTCCTGCTATATAGATCTCACCACCATCAATGTAAGCCCCTGCAAAATTACCCACATCACCATTAATCTGAAGAAGACCTTTATCAAGATAACATCCAACACCATCAAAAGTCCAATTAAGATCTAAAGTAATAACACCACCATCAGGGATAACCCTATTAACAAGAGCAGAAAAGTAAAAACCAAGCTTACTAGGACCTTTCTTAATCTTAGCACTCAACTCTTCAACATCAGTCATAGAATAATTAATGTCCCCGATTATATCCTGAGCGATATGGTAAGCCTCCTCAACTCCTGCAATCCCTGTCTTCTTTATAAAATCTTTACAGCCTTCAAAAAGATTATCTAGACGGGCATCAAAATGTGCTATCACACCAGCAGACTTTACCAACTGCTTAGTCTTCTCTTCAAGATCCTTGTCTGGCCGAAATGTTTTTGGCAGTTTCATCTGTCAGCAATCTCTCCTGGTCTTACCACCCTCTATTATCACACCATTTCTAAAAGAATTACTTATACTGCCTATTTTCCCTTCAACAACCAACTCACCACCACTCATACAAGATCCTGTGTAATCATTCGCATTTCCTTCAACCACTATCTTACCACCTTCCATGTCACATCCTGTGTAATCATACGCATTCCCTTTAACAACCAGCTCACCACCCTTCATAGAAATTCCTGTTGCATCATGCACGTTCCCTTCAACAATTAGCTTACCACCTTCCATGCCACATCCTGTGTAATCATACGCGTTTCCTTCAACTATCAGTTTCCCTTTCTGCAGATACATCCCTATACCATCAAGTTCTTCTTCTAAATTAAGTGTTACAACATCATTTTCTGTTATTATCTTATTAACCAAAGCTGAAAGATAGATTCCTAACTTCCTATGTTTTTCTGTTTCTAACTTTATTCTTTTACTCAACTCTTCTACATCTTTCAAACCATATTCCAACCCTCTTACCAACCCTTCACTTATATCATAAAAAGCATCATAATTCTTCCATTCATGTTCTAAAAACTTTCCACCAACACATAACAAAGCATTAACCAACCGAGGATTATAATCTAAAGATTCCGAACTCAACAAATCCTCAATTCTTCCATCCAAATCTTTCTCTGGCCTGAACGTTTTTGGCAGTTTCATCCGTCAACAATCCCTCCTGACCTTACCGCCCTCAATTATAACACCCTTTCGAAAATCATTACTTATACTGTTTATCTTCCCTCCAACAACCAGCCCACCACCCACCATACCAAATCCAGTGTCATCATTCGCGTTACCTTCAACAACCAACCTACCACCACTCATACAACATCCTGTGAAGCCATTCGCATTTCCTTCAACAACCAACTCACCACCCACCATACCATACCCTGTATTATCATTCGCGTTACCTTCAACAACCAACCTACCGCCTTTCATGTAAAATCCTGTGTAGTCACTCGCATTTCCTTGAACAATCAATCTTCCTTTTTTATGACACTCTCCTATTCCATTTAGAGGGTATTTTGGTGTTAGTGTTATTTCATCATCTTCATTAATTATTTTGTTGACGAGGGCTGAGAGGTATATCCCTAACCATTTATCATTTTCTTTTGTGATTGTTATTTTTTGGCTTAGTATTTCCAGTTCTGTCTTGTTATAGTCTATTTTTTGGGCTAATTTTTCTCCGTAATAGTAACAATAGTAACGGTCTTTCAAAAAACCTAAATCTGTTGTATTTTCTAGAAAATCTTCACAACTATCCCACAAATAAGACACTATTTTAGGATTATAATCAGGTTCTTTTAGCAAACATTCAATATTCTCTTCCAAATCCTTCACTGGCCTAAAACTTTTTGGCAGTTTCATGAGAACGCCTCCGTTAATGCACATTCAGAGTCCTTAACCCACCTATAGACATTATCTCCCAATTCATATTCTATCTCTTTAACTTTCTTCTCTTGCCTTTTACAATAAAAATTAAAAACTTGTTCCTTAAACATTCTGGTCAATGTTATTGAAGCTGCACCACCAAATAATAAACCTAAAGGAGTATAAGCTTTAAAATGCCCCTCTCCAAAATATAGTATACCTAATGCTATCGAAACTCCCATTGCTAAACCTCCAGCTAAGCTAGCGTACAATAATCTGTAATCAAACTTAACAGACAAATCTGAAGGATAATCACTCATCTTTTCTAAGACAAGACTCCTATGACCCTTACAAAACTCATTAACTTTTAAAGAATCCATAACCACATAAGAAAAGCTTACAGGCTTATCATAATTATTTTTAATAAGAATATCTGCTTCAACCCCTGAAAAATAGGAATCATCCTTTTTAAAACGGACATAATAACGAAGATTATCATTAAATAATGTATGGATATTATAACCGTTCTTTCCAATCAAATCAAGAAATGTAAATGTATCAAAAAAACCATCCTTATATTCTTCAAGAAGGCCTTCTAAACCTTCAGAAACAAGAGGGTCTTCACTAGGAATATTTGATCCTCCCAACAGCTGAGCTGTCTTTTTCTCTAAATTTCTTCCTAACCGGAATGTATTTGGCAGTTTCATCTTCAAAGCCCCTAAATGCATTGCCCTAAGAGGCAACAGATTTACCATTTGCTTCTACAGATTCTGAAGATACATCTGATTCGCCTTTCAGCAACATCAAATCCATTTCTTCTTGAAGTTCTTTTTCAAATTGTCCTTTTCTCATTCTTTATTCTCCTTAATTAGTATAATTCTCTCATCTTTTACGATGAATAGTAACCTCTTCAGTTATAGGATTGTAAACAGCATAATCATGATTAAACTTTATATCCAACTGAGGAATGAACTCTTTCATAGGTTTTTCATTAGCCTTCTCAGTAAGCTGATAGGTCTTATCCTCAAGACTTTTCTCCGGCCGGAAACTTTTAGGTAATCTCATTTTATACAATATCAACAGTTACATTGTAACCATTCTCCTCCAAAGCATTGATAATCTTATCATGACCCTCTTTATTGAATTTCAGATACCTAACAGTACCATTAACATCAAGATGAAAATAAATATGGGAAATATCATCTATCTTAATAGTCTCACCACCATACCGAGAACTCATAGTATAATGGCCATTATCATCTATCTCAAACTCAACCTTATACATCAGATCATCTGTAACAACAGTGAAGAAAAGAAGATCCTGATTAACCACTTCTCTTCTTTTAATGCAATTGTCCAATCCCAAGATAGATTCTATAATTGACTCTTTCTCAAGATCATACTGAAACTCCTTATCAGCATCATACCATACTTCATTCCCTCTGGTACCCTGATAATTAAGAACTTCTATTTTAGCAGACTTATCAGTCTTGAGATCAATATGCTTATAGAAATTAATCCTAAGACTATTGCAGATTCTTTGATTTTCCAAATAATTACCTATCTTTTCACTAAGAGTTTCTGTAAAAACTTCACTATCTATAGTTTTTTTTACAATCTCTTCTATCTTTTTCTGAGCTTCTTTATCCATACGGAAACTTTTAGGTAATCTCATTTTTTCTGTGGCTCCTTAACTTTAACAGCTATATGATAATCCTCCTTTTCTAAAGCTCTAAGAAGCTTCTCGTTATGTGTTTTATTGAAAAGAACGTATTCTACCTTTCCAAAAACAGTAGGATTTCTGAAAACTTCCTTCCATATTTTACCAGTATTGACTTCAACCTCATCTTCATCATAATATCTAACATCCGTGAATTTGATTCTATATACCATATCATCCCTTATGATTCCAACGTTGCTAGACATAGAATTAGTTATTTCCTCTGCCTTGATGTTAGGTTCCAGGTCATAGATCATATTTATTATCCTGTCAGATTCCAGATCATATAATTGAGAATCATACCCACTTTTTATGAAAGTCTTCTTTCTAAGAAACTCTTTCTCTTTTTCCAATTCTAGATTAGGATGTTTTGAAAGATCTACAACTATCCAGAACTCTATGTACAGATTATCAGAAATATTCTTCATATCTAAATATTTCCTTATCTCTTTACCTA
Source organism: Nanobdellota archaeon (assembly GCA_018894775.1). GTDB lineage: Archaea > Nanobdellota > Nanobdellia > SCGC-AAA011-G17 > VGLX01 > JAHIPG01. Next base: position 1,369 of record JAHIPG010000114.1, on the reverse strand, counting down.
TATCTTCTGTCAAAACCTTATCAACAAGAGTCTTTTTGATTAAATCCTCAATCTTATCCTTCTCTGTCCTGAATGTATTAGGCAGTTTCATTTTTTCTTCTCCTTAAAATCTACCATGACATCATAATCCATGTTCCTCAAAGCCTGAATCAGCTTAGAATTATGCTCAGGAGAAAATTTAACATACTTAATCTCTCCGACTACATGTGCACTGACATAGACTTCTGTAAACCCATCCTCTCTGGTATCTTCCCGGATATACTTTGGCTTACCATTAACGTCAATACTACCTTTATAGATCACATCCTTATTCACTATGCTAAACTCTTTCCCTTTCTGAAAGACTTCTGTATCTTTCAAACCGGAGTCTTGATTCATAATCTCATCACATATCAACCTAGTCTCTAGAGGAAAGAAAGGCTTAGAAAAAAGGTTGATCTCTATCTCTTTATTTTCCTCATCTACTTTCTCAATACTATCAATAGGTTCATACTTTTTATCACGGATATTGAGATACTTGTCAAACTTTATAACCATAGTATCAGCAATAGACTTTTTCTCTAGATATTCTTTGAGGTAATCACCAAATTCTTCAACCAATATCTTGTCGACTAAAGTCTTCTTTATAATCTCTTCTATATCTTCCTGGGTCAAATCTTTCCCTGTCCGGAATGTTTCTGGTATTTTCATTTTTTCTTCTCCTCCAGAATAGAAATATAAACATCATAACCACAATCCTTCAATGCCTGCACTAACTTCTCATTATGCTCCTTGTTGAAATTCGCATACTTCACGATACCCTTAAAATTACGATATTGGTATATAGTCCTTACAAACTTATCATCAAGCTCTTCAACCTTCTCTTCTATATTACCAGGGTATGCTGTTCTGTAATCAAATACATAAGCAACATCATCAGTTATAACGCTGAAAGAAGATTTACCTATGTTAATTTCAGACTCTTTGAGAGTAGGATATAATTCCATCAGCCTGTTAGTTATTGCTAACATCTCCCGAGCTATAGGCTCATACGTCCTAGGCATGATTTTCTTCACAAGCGTCGGCTTCTGATCTTTTTCAATAGCTGTTTCAAGCTCTTCCTCAATCTCCCACAAATCCTCACTAACATCAGAATAAGCTATCTTCTTAAAACATTTTATCTCAAGTTTCTCAGCCAGATGATTCTGTTCCAAATATTTTTTTACCTGTTCACCAAGATCCTTAGCCAAAGTTTCTTTAACTACTGCTTTCTTAATCAGTTTTTCAATATGTTCTTTCCCTGTCCGGAATGTTTCTGGTATTTTCATTATCATAAAACCTCCATCTTTACAGAAAAATCATTATTTCTCAATGCTTTGATTAAATTCTT
>JAHIPG010000113.1 GCA_018894775.1 Nanobdellota archaeon | reverse complement strand
TTGGTTAGCCCGAGGGGGTTGCAAAGAAACGGCCCAAGCGACTGTTTACTAAAAACACAGGTCTCTGCTAAATCGAAAGATGATGTATAGGGACTGACGCCTGCCCGGTGCTGGAAGGTTAAGGAAGGGGGTTACTCCTCGTAAGAGGGGGAAGCTCTTGACCGAAGCCCCAGTAAACGGCGGCCGTAACTATAACGGTCCTAAGGTAGCGAAATTCCTTGTCGGGTAAGTTCCGACCCGAACGAATGGCGTAACGATTTGGGCACTGTCTCAACGAGAGACTCGGTGAAATTGTAGTAGCCGTGAAGACGCGGTTTACCCGCGACAAGACGGAAAGACCCCGTGAACCTTTACTGTACTCTGATATTGGCTCTTGACTTGCCATATGTAGGATAGCCGGAAGACTTTGACAGTTGCTCGTTAGGGCAACTCGAGTCGTCCTTGAAATACCGGCTTTGGCTGGTCGAGAATCTAACGAATCTCTATGAATCTAGAGTTCGGACATTGTCAGACGGGCAGTTTTACTGGGGCGGTATCCTCCTAAAGAGTAACGGAGGAGTCCAAAGCTTGCCTCATCGTGGTTGGCAATCACGAATAGAGCGTAATGGTATAAGGCAGGTTAACTGCGAGACCAACAAGTCAAGCAGATACGAAAGTAGGGCATAGTGATCCGGCAGTAGAGAGTGGAATCGCTGTCGCTCAACGGATAAAAGGTACTCCGGGGATAACAGGCTTATCGCCACCAAGAGTTCATATCGACGTGGCGGTTTGGCACCTCGATGTCGACTCATCGCATCCTGGGGCTGGAGAAGGTCCCAAGGGTTTGGCTGTTCGCCAATTAAAGCGGTACGCGAGTTGGGTTCAAAACGTCGTGAGACAGTTTGGTCCCTATCTGTCGTGGGCGTAGGATACTTGAGAAGAGCTGCTTCTAGTACGAGAGGACCGAAGTGGACGAACCAATGGTGTTCCGGTTGTACTGCCAAGTGCATCGCCGGGTAGCTATGTTCGGAAAGGATAAGCGTTGAAAGCATCTAAACGCCAAGCCTCCTTCAAGATAAGGTATCCCTATGAGACCACTTGTAGATTACAAGTTATATAGGATGGGTGTGTAAGCACAGCAATGTGTTCAGCTAACCATTACTAATCGGTCCATCGACTTAATCACTTTTTATTTTTTTAATTTCAAACATTGACTTATTTTAATAAAAACAAAGTTTACTTACTGGTGACATTAGAGAAGAGGAAACACCTGATCCCATCCCGAACTCAGTAGTTAAGATCTTCATCGCCAATGGTACTATACACAAGAGTATGGGAGAGTAGGACGTTGCCAGTTATTTTAATTACAAAAAAAAGCCTCACAGGAAACTGTGAGGCTTTTTGCTTTATATCAATTTTAATATTTTCAGAACTTTTAACGATGTGTAAGTTCTCTTTGTTTTATCCATATTTGCTCAGCTAATTGTTCTGCTTTTAATACTCCATGAAATTCAGCTACATAACGGTTAAAAGATTCAATGCGAGCAAGGATGTTGTTCTGAGTTGGATTACGTTCCCAAACTTTTATGAAGAGGTTGTTAATGTTTTCTCGCCCAACAAAAAATGAGAATAATCTTTGAGTTCCTTCATGATCTAATAGATGTGTCATTCCGTCATAGCTCATTAAAAGGTTTGTTGCCATCAATCCATAAATATTATATCTAGTTCCTTCTATTTCGATTGTTTCGTCTCCGGTAATTCTTGCTAACCTTCTTGCTTCAAAAGCTTCAGCAGGACCTGCTGCGGTGGTAACTCTTTCAGGTAATATTGGATCTGCCGGCTGTGCTCCTAGATGGGGATTTCTTCTTTCTGCTCTAGGAAGATATTTTGCACAGTACCATGCGCCAAGGCCTAGAATAAGTCCAATAGGAAAATTCACTGCCATGGTTCCTAATATTCCAGCTGTTGCGCCAAATATTGTTGATGAGGTATTGGCACATAGGCTTTCTCTTCTTCTCGGTATTATTTCAATTCCTAAGAGATTTGCTATTCGGGCAGCATCGATCATAAGGTGTCGGAATTCTTCATCTGTAGTAAGTCGTTGATCTTCATTAAATATTCTTATTAAATTTCTATCTCGTAAATATGGCAAGGCATCTGTTTGAAAAGTGTTTCTTGCAACTCTAAGACCTTCGTCCAATCTTTCTTCATGAGCATATGCTTCTATTTGATGTTGAGTTACATTTATAGCATTTCTAACAAATGCAATATCAATAGGTCTATATGTTGTCATAATATAATCTCCTTATTATTTTTTTTATAATTATGGCTTAATTATAACAAATATTTTAGTTATATGTAATTATTAAAATAATTTTTATTAATCAAATAATTTAAAATTTAAATAAAATTTATTTAAGAATCTGAGATCCAAAGAGATGTGGTTGCTATTCTCTAACTCGATGTTCCACTTTTTTAAGATCTAATCAAGCGACCTCCTCAAGAAAGATATTCTTAAATCCTCGATGAGACATATGTTTATCTGATAGGGAGTTTTTGAGAGACATGGCCATAGTTAAAGAATTTTTTATTTTTTCATATTCATCTTCAGGTTTTGGAGCTTTGAAAATGGAAGATATGGCATTAAAAATAATTTGCAATCGACTTTTTTCGGTTAGACTTCCAATGGTAAACAAAGGAAGTTTGTTTTCTATACAAGGCTTTTGAGCTTCGTGAAAGAATAAAGAATGGTCAAGCAACAGGCTCAGTATCACGCATCTGCATGAGCCCTCAACACCTTGTTGCTTGGCCAAGTTATTCCATGCTTCGTAGCTTTTCCAGTCTTGAAAAAAAACCTCTATTAACCAACGCAAAGTATAGGCTTGAATAATATCAATATTTTGCCATGATAAATTTGAAGCTATTATATAACGAAATTCTTTTTCTTCAGCATATTTTATTGCTATAACTGTTCTTTTTTCTTTATGAGAATCAACCCAAAGCTTTTGTGCTGAAGTAAACATAAGTTCATCTTTCCCTCCTCTAATAGCAATCATTCTTTGAGTTGTTTCTTGTGTTGCAAAATGACTTTTTACATCGATTAGCAAACCTCTTTTATTACGAATGAGTTGACTAGAATGGAGTTGTGAAATGACTTGAATTCCCTCATGCATTTCTGAAGCGCTTTTTATAAAATCTGATGAACCATAAAAAGCATCCGCTAGAATGCATTTTATTTGAACTTCATCATGGGATTCAAAAAATATGCTCAATAAATTCAGAGCTATTTGTAATTTCGATGGATAGTTATTATTTTTATTAGGTTTTGGCGGGCGATCTTTTTTTTTAACTTTTTGTTTTTTTAATTCTTCTTCATTTTTCTGCCATTTTTTAAGTTCAGGATCAGGTTCGTAAAACGCAAAACCAACAGGAAAAGTAATACTCTCAGCAACTAAGATAAGGAATACTAAATTCTGCCCTTGATAATACCCATCATTTTTTTTATCTTTAATTGTATGGACATAAGCAATATTTGTAGTATTTTTAGATCTCTGATGATCAGAATCATCAATGATAAGTACCCCTTTTTTAATATTATAGCGAGATAATATTAATTTGGTGCTAGCAGTTAATAAAATGTTCCAAGGAATATAACTTTTTCTAAGCATTTTGGATAATGCCGAATCTGAATATTTACCGGCACTCCATCTTTCCCAAGCCTTCCAGCTAATTGTATTGGTAAAAATCATAGCTGTTAAACAAAAGGCCAGCCATGCTTTTTGAGTTTTTGTTAAATGACCTCCAACTTGCTCTAAAGATTGATTTAACAAATCTATGTAAGATTTTATAAAATCCAAAGCTTCGCTTAGCATAAAAAAACATCTAACTATTTAAAGCTTAGTATTTTATGTCATAAAACGATAAATGTAAAGTAATTATTTTAAATATTTTACATCAAAAAAGTGGAACATCGAGTCTAACTAACTGAAGCTTAGCTGTTTTGTCGAATAGAGTGCTGACATGCCATTTTTACTGCTTTAATTGGGCAGCATTCAGAAAACTTTAAGGCTATCGCTTTTTTATCCTTTTTATAGCAAAAAGCCCCTTTCCTTTAGGTAAGGGATGAATTGCCAATATTAAAACATGCGGGCTTTAACGCCTTTAAGGCCTCCGCCCGCTAGAGTAGATCCACTTCGGGGTTGTTAGAAAGAGTTTTTAAATCTG
>JAHIPG010000112.1 GCA_018894775.1 Nanobdellota archaeon | reverse complement strand
TAATTATATTTTCTTCTCTGCATATAGTTTCAATAGTATTAGGATTAGCAGGCAAACTTAACTGATTGCAGGCATTCGCTGCGCAGTCCACTAAAACCGGAGTTGGTAAAACAATTACTCCATACTTAGCCAAATCAGAAACAATCAAATCTTCTGTGAACTTTTCATAAAGAGTTTCAATTATTCTCCTTTCATCAGTATTCTCTAAATATAACATAATATAAGAAGAACCCAATATCATTTAAAAACCTTTCACAATAACAAAAATTGGCTAATTATCTATAATGCTCGCCTGTTTAGATGGATTTGCCATCTTAACATACCAGCAATCTTTGATTGCTCAGTATATCTACGGGCTAACTTCAAGCTTTGCTTGAAGGTTTACAAATCTATGATTTGAAAAAAGCCCTTAGTATTAGGCTCGACTTAACGATAGTTAGGAACACAAATTAAGAATATATTTCGATATTATACTGCACCTATCCCTTCCTTCTGTAAGTTATAAAAGAAAATTTAACCTTAATCTTATTCTTCACATCCATCCCTTCATGATCTTCCTTATTGACCTCTTCCCACTTGCTGAAATCAATTGCAGGATAGAAAGTATCTGCATCATAATCATGATATATCCTTGTCAATTCAAAAACATCTGCAACCCCCATACCAAGCTTATAGATTGTCGCTCCTCCAATGACAAATGCCTTAGGAACATTTTTTTCTTTAACATAAGTTATAGCTTCATCAAAATCATGAAATATCTTTGCTCCATCTGCTTTATAGTTTTTGTCAAGCGTACAAACAATGTTTTCCCGTCCAGGAAGAGGCCTTGCAAAATCAGGCAAAGAGTCATATGTCTTGTCCCCCATAATACAAGGACACCCCATAGTCTTCTCCTTAAAGTGCAGAAAATCCTCTTTGATATGCCATGGAATATCATTGTTCTTTCCTATAGCTCCGTTTTGCGCAATTGCCACGATTACAGTTATTTCAGTCATTTTAAACAGCTATGTCAAACTTTATCCTTGGATGATGATCATAATTCTCAGCTTCTGAATCAATATATTTCCATTCAAATATCGAGGTAAAATTATTTGTTTTTATTTTGGGTAGAGACTTTGGCACTCTTTTGATCTGCTCCTTTAATCCCTCAACATGATTTGTATATATGTGGGTATCTCCTAAAAACCCCACTAATCTTCCTTCCTTAAGTCCTGTTTCTTTTGCCAAAAGATGCAAGAGTAGTCCATAAGATGCTATATTAAAAGGCAACCCCAAAGCGACATCAACACTTCTCTGGTTCCACATAAGATTTAATTTTCCACCCGAAACAGTAACCTGGAATCCGTAATGGCAAAATGGCGGAATAACTTTATCAACATCCATCGGGTTCCACGCTAACACTATCATCTGCCTTGAATCAGGATTATTCTTAAGCAAATCAACAGCCCTCTTCACCTGGTCAACTCCTTTTCCGGTATAATCAGTCTTATAATCTTTATAATCTGCTCCAAAATGGCGCCATTGCCATCCATATATAGGTCCTAAATCGCGTTCTTCGAGCATCTTCTTCTTTGTCTCTTCATCATGGCTATAAGGAACTATAGAAGGGCTGCACCATTCATCCCATATATGATTATCTCTTTCCTGAAGCCACCTTTTGTCTGAGATGCCCCTAAGAAAAAACTCAAGTTCAGAAGCAACTAATCTTAATGGAACTGACTTTGTAGTAAGTAATGGGAATCCATCTGACATATCATGCTCAAATAAGGTTCCAGAAATTGATATTGTCCCAACACCTGTGCGGTCTTTTTTTTCTATCCCCTTATCAAGAATCTTCCTGACAATATCCAGATATGCTTTCATTTTTACCCCTGATTTTTTCAACTGAACGGGCATTTAAATAATTTTCTAAGTAGTATATCTAAACAGAATAAATCGCATAGAACAACAGTTATACTTTCGTTTATTCCTAAAATCAAGCCAAAATTCCACCAATCTATCCCTTAAATTAAACTAATTATTCTCACTATTGAAAACAATTAATGTCACTCCCGCAGTTTTGTACTCTGCTGGGTAATAACCTTTCTAAATTAACCGTCTAAAAAACCGATTTTTATTTATTTTCCATGCCTAAAAACTATATATTTCAGGATAGGAAAGTATATAAAGGAGTAATCCCAAAATTTTCTCTACAACTAGCGTTATCTGATATATAAACCACCACATATTGTGGTTTTAAGCCTAAAAAAACGAAAGGTTTATATATCCAATCATACACAATATATAGTATTCAGATATTTCTGGTATACTATATATAGATAGTAAGGTAGTCACTAAACAGGAAAGAAAAATGATATGCCCATACTGCCAGCATGAAGAGACAAAAGTTCTTGATTCT
>JAHIPG010000111.1 GCA_018894775.1 Nanobdellota archaeon | reverse complement strand
TTCTTTGTTTCATTTTTTACAAAACCTTCTAAACTAATTTTTGGCATTTTATCACATTCCCCCTGATTTCGAATTTTACTGGTAAAAATAAAAAAATCTAATAAAATCTTAAGAATCTGCAGGCAAGATTTCTTTTAGACCTTTTGGTTTAAGTTCTTCAATGATTATATCCTTTGCTAGATATTGTTTAACATTATGCATTGCACCAATGATAAACAAACCAACTTCCCCTTCTTTTAAGGAATTATTTATGTTATCTGCAATTGCCTTATCTCTTTTTTCTCCCCGCTCATTTTGTTCTGATTGCTGTTTCGCAACGAGGTCTGCTAGTTCTCTGATTTCTTGTTCTTCTTTTAGACTGTAATGTTTTCCCCTGTTTAGTTCTTCCTTGATTTTACTAATTTTAATATAATTTTGAATGAAAGTTGCTTCTGCCAATAGCATTTTTGGATCTTCTGTTTGTTTTATTTTTGCCCCTTTCTTCACTAAATCCAACACTAATTTGAAACTCCTGCTCCCTTTTTCTACTTTTTCTTCCAAATCCTTCAAATATTGACCATATATTTGAGGTTTTGTTTTTGCAACAGTATCCCAATCAATAGCCCCTCCATCCTGATAGATTTTATCAATTTCTTCTTTTTCAAACCTTTTATCTAATAAACCATAAAAATCATTTATTGCTTTTTTAATTTTTTGAGCATTTCTGCTTCCATAACTCTTTTCTTTTATTCTTTCAACATCACTCTTTGATATATCAAGAATTTTACTTTCGACATCTGTACTCAGATGTACATCATATATAAATAACAGTTTTTTCATTTTTTATGTTTCCTCTAAATATGTTTCTTTTTACGTCTCTGATTATTATTTTTAACTTGTTTTTATCTTCTTTTCAATAATTTTTACTATTTTTGAATAAAGTTACTTCTATAATTCCATTATGGTACGACCATTCTATTGATTTTGTATCAACTTCTTTGATACCTAATGGAATATTATATTCTTTGTCTGCATGTACAGTCAATTCTTCTTTTTTGGCATCATAAGAAACATTAGTTATCTTCTCTGAACATATTTCAAAGATAACATTGGTTTTTTCACTTGTTTCAAATATTTTTGCTTCTATATTCTCTATTATTTCATCAAGCTTAAAACCTAAAGAGTTGAAACTCCTTTTTGTTCGGGATCTGTTATTTTCCAATTTTTTAGGAAAAATAGTACCTTGACTGCCTCCAGATTTGTAGACGTTTCTTGATTGTCCCTGTACACTTTGAGATTTAAGTCTGCCTTTTTTATACAACGCGCCAGAAGTTCCAGACGTCTTATTACTGTTTATCTGGCTTGAATATTTTTGTCTTACATCATTCTCTTTGTCGTACCAGTCACGCATCGTACTTCGGAGAGGGACTGATTTAAGAAGGTTTGAACCTGCTCTCTTTTTTTCTTCATCCCATATATCCCTCATAGTTCTTGGTGGAATGCTTCTAACCATAAGAAGCCTCATAGCTTTTCGGTAAGATTTGTTTAAGAGCTTCCAAAAAATGTTTTTTTGTTACCTCGCATAGTTCTGCTTTTTCCTCAGAAGAATCTTTGTGTTTTTCTATGAATTCTTCCATAGCATATTTCTTAGCAAGCTTCACCACACCTTCGATTTCTGCGCCCACATAATTTTCAGTTATTTTAGCTAACCCCTTTAAGTTAACATCTTTTGCAAGAGGAGTGTTCTTTGCATGTATCTTAAATATTTCCTCCCTTGCCTTTTCAGCAGGTATTTCTATCTCGTAATGCAAGTCTAGTCGTCCCGGCCTTTTTAGCGCAGGATCTATAAGATCTGGCCTATTCGTGGCACCTACAATCACAACGTCACTTAGCCTTTCAACACCATCCAATTCTGTAAGTATCTGAGAGACAACATTCTCCATCGTTCGCTCCCCCCCACTACGCCTTACTGGAGCTATAGAATCTAGTTCGTCTAAGAAGATTACTGTTGGTGAGTGCTGCCTTGCTTTTTTAAACAAGTCTCTTACTCCTTTTTCAGAAGCACCCACATATTGATTTAAAAATTCTGGTCCTTTTATTGATATAAAATTATAATCACTTTCTGTAGCAATAGCTTTTGCTATCAGAGTTTTTCCTGTTCCAGGAACGCCATAAAGCAGTATACCTTTTGGCATTTCTGCATTCATTTTACTCATTAAGGATTTATATTTTTGAGGCCATTCAAGAATTTGCTTCAAATCTTTCTTCACTACTTTGTTCCCTCCAATTTGGTCCCAGCTAATATTTGGTTTTTCTATTATAACATCTCTCATCCCAGAAGGTGTTATTGATTTCATAACTTTTAAGAAATCAGCCATACTATATTTTACATCTTTCATAACTTCCTCTTGTGATAAACCTTTCTCAAGCAATTTAGTATACTTTTTAGTAGCTTCTAAAACTAATAAATTACACAAACCCTCAATATCTGCACCAGTATACCCATATGTTATATTTGCTATATGGGGGATGTCTATCTCTTCTGCAAAAGGCATGTTCGCAGTGTGTATTAGCAAAATGTCACGTCTTGCATCCCTGTTAGGCACGCCAAGATAAATTTCTTTGTCAAACCTTCCAGGTCTTCTCAGAGCAGGATCAAGTCCTTCAGGTCTGTTTGTAGCCCCTATTATTATTACATCATCATCCTTGTATTTCATCCCTGACATGATATTCAATAAAGTTGTTACTATACTTTTTTCTGTTTCATTAATCATGTCTTCTCTTTTTCCACCAATAGCATCTATTTCATCTACAAAAAAGACTCCATGACCGTTTAACTGTTCATAAGCCTTGATCAAATTGTTTTCACTGTCACCTACTCTCCAACCTTTTATTTCTCCTCCTTGAACTATCGCAAACTGTCTGTCTGTTTCATGGGCTATAGCTTCTGCCAGCAGGCTTTTTCCAGTTCCTGGAGGTCCTGTAAGCAAGAAATTCTTTGGTAATTTTCCACCTAATGCATTGTAAAGACCTGGATATTTTGAATGTCCTTCTATTATTCGCTTAACCTCTTCAAGCACATCTTCTAATCCACCTATGTCATTGAATGTTTTTCCATTTTCTTTGTTAGAATCTACTATGATCTTGATTTCTGTATCCGTATTAGCAATTACAGCCTCAACATCTTCCTCATAATCCACTTTAAAAGATGTTGTCCTATCAGCATATAATTGTAACCTTATTATGTCACCTTTAGTCAAAGGTTGGCCTTGAAGCTGTTTTTTTATTACACTTATAGCATCCTGGTTTGCATACCTTGCTTTAATCTCATCAGGATGAATATCACCTAAAGGTATCAAATGTATAGAATCTGCTTTTGATGCTTGGATAGGTGTTAATGTAACCTTTTCATCAAGACAAGTGTTAGCGTTAGTTCTTGTCATCACATCAAGATTGATAATTTCATCATCATCTACTTTAGGAATTACTTTAACAGGAGTTTTGTAAACCTCATTTAATGGGGATACCAAAACTATATCTCCTGCTTTCAATCCATATTGATCCATGTAGCTCTTACTCAGTTGAGCAACTTTCTTACCTTTATGTTTTGTATCAGATTGTGCTACATAAAGCAATTTGTCAAGATAAGTATTTTTTTTCATTTTTCTAGTTTTATCATCAAGACATTATTTCTGTATTCCCAATCCAATACTTTTCCTATTTTATGATCTTTTAAAGGAATTTTTAAGTTTCCATTTATCAATAGCTGATTTTTCCTTGAGTCATAATCTATCTTATCAACTTTTTCAACCCCTAAGCCATTCACTATCATCTCATAACCATTATCTCCCTTAGGGAACATGTCATAATCTATATCTTGATCCACTATATTTTGGAGTTGAATACCTTTTTGAGGATTTATTGCAGGTCTTTTCTTAACTTTCTTCTCAATTATTTGACCTTGGCTACCTTCCCCTAAACCTCTTTGTGTTCCTTTATTGATTCCACCAATACCTGAACTTGAACTAGAAGGTTTTTTTGTATAAGAAGTTGGTTTCTGTCCTTTTTGGTATACTGAACCTGTAGTTCCACTGCCTTTAGTCCTATCTGATACTCCAGGGGCTCCACTTCCACTAAGACCTGTCCATTCTTTTGGGTCTTGACCTAATTGATTTACTTTGATATTTGTTTGGATTACAGGTCCCTTGCTCTTACTTTTTCCATAGCCTCCTGTTGATTCTTGATAACCTTCCATAGTAGTTTTTAATCCTTCAACATTTTCTAGAAGATTTTTAAATAAACTGCCTAAGCCATCAATTTTAAGCATTTTTTCCAAGCCTTGTGCGCCTTCACCTAAATTAAGAGATTTACTTATATCATTAAGGTCTAACTCTTGCCCCCCTATGTTTAAACATCCTCCGGACTCAAGTTTTGGTGTTACATCTTCGCCTCTTTCCTTTGCCTTCTCAACCTCTTGATTTATATATGTTAATCTTTTCTGCAGTTCTAACAACTTTGCAGGTAAATCAGTTATTGAACCACTATATCCTGTTCTATCACGCATAGTAGTTCTAGGTGGTATAGATATCAAACGTTTTTTTGGATTTTTCATTGTGTAACCTCCATTATACTTTTAAAAATTCTTATAGGCAAAAAGGATATTATGCTTCTTTATAAACCTTTTCATTACTGAGTGTGGGTAATAATTTAGCTGGTAAATAGAAGCAAATATAACTGAATAATCTAACTGATTTTAAAGGCAATCTTTCTGGTAATTATATCTTAATTCCTCAACAAAAAAGAATGAATGATCTTAAGTTTTTTGACAGTCTATCAAATTATCTCTTATCTTAAATTTTACTGGTAAAAATTGTTCAGTAATATAAGCATTAGTTTTCACATGCCCTGATATCTCTGAAGCTAAAATCTTTCCCCTTCCTGCTAGAGCCATGTAAGGGATAAGCTGATCAGCAGTATGCCTATCTACACAGCCACGATTATAACCTTCAACAAGATTCTCCGCTGCTTCCTCACCGACTTGCTCAGACCTTTTGCCCTTCTCACCTAAAGCATTAGCACCGATTACTGTATTTTTTGTCTTAATCCAAAGCTGAATACCAGAACCAGGACAATCACTCTTTACATATTCCTTCTTAATCTTAGCATCAACTTTTAACTTATCAAAAATGATTTTTTTAGCAGCTTTTGCCTGTCTCTCAGCAACCTCTGCCTTCTTCAGATGCTCTGAAGCAATACTACGGCCTTCTACAGATACAATATCTCCTTTATCTATAAGTTCTATAGGCTTTAACTCTGCCTTGTAGCTATGCACCTTTACCTTAGCACCACCTACAGGATAGAACCCTTCCCTTTCTACATTCATCTCAACCTTGTAACCCATCTTCTCAAGCAGAGGAAAAAGAACATATCTGAAATTATCAATTGGAGCAGCCCATTTACCATAAGTTCCACCACCATCAACTTTGATCACAATATCTTTTTTTATCGCAGGAATCAGCATAGCTTGTAGCAATAAACCTACAGAGCCAGCTGTAGATATCCTAACATTTACATTTCCAGATTTAATCTTACCAGGAATAAATTCAATCTCTGTAGAATGAAGCTTTGCACCTTTGACTTTAGCATCACAAATCTTTGCAATAGCTCTAACAGATTGTAAATGCTGCTCTGCTAAACCTTCTCTGCATCTACCTTTTCTTATGTTAGTTATCTTTATTGCTTTACCAGTCAATGCAGAAAGGCCTATAGATGTTCTAACGATTTGCCCACCACCAGAGCCATATCCTCCATCAAGATTTATCATAGGTATAAACACCTCTCTGGGTCTTCTTTATTATCTTTTGATCGATAAAAAACTTCAAGTAATATCCTGCTAAATCATAGCTTCTTCCACTTTTCATTAGTTCCATTCCTAAATTACTAAACTTTAAAAATCCTTTCTTTTTAAGAACTTTTTTAATAAAATCTAAAGCTTCTTTCTTGCCTTGTCCATTTGGAAGTTTTCTATATTGGTAAGATTCTAAAATTTTATCCAATTTTTCTCTTTTTCTTTTTAAACTGAAATTTATTGATTCAGCAAATTTTCTTATACTGTCTTGTTGTCCAATTTGGATTCTCCATTTAGCAGTTATTTTTCCTTTTTTATTTTTATAAACCCCTTCTGAGTATACTTTTGCATCTATTCCTAGGTTTATAAGTAAAATCTGTTCACCTAATATCAGATTATGCTTAATATAACCAGGAATCTTAATCCCTCCAACCCACCTTTCTGGCGGAATATCAAAATCTATATTTTTTAAAGATACGCTTCGACTAATTCTTACAGCCCGCTTTCCGGATTTATCAAAACATACGTCCCCTTCATCATCAAAAACTCTTCTAAGATAATAAACTTGAATTTCTTTGTTTCCTAAAACTATATCTTTGGGTACATGAATATTGGATAACATTTTATTTCCTCGAGGAACTCCACCTAATTCTAAGGCACTACCAATAGCAGCTGGAAACTTTGTTATATGGGATCTACTGTTAAAATAGGTTTTACATTCGAATCTTCCAAAAATGTTTTTGCATAATTCTATTAGTTTTTTATGAAGTTCTTTTTCAAGGGCACAATATTGGGCTGGTTTTACTGGGTTTTTATCAACATGACCATCTGATAAGAATGCTGCTCTTATTTCAGCACCTTCTTTATTATTCAGATTAAAAGGAAGGTTTGGCCTTAATCTATGAATTTGTCTTATTTTGCAATTAATATCTTCAAAAGGATAACTAACATAATTAGCTATTTTCTTAAGAGTTTTGATTTGAGGGTTAGTTTTTCCTTTGGAACATGATGAGATAGTTTTTCTTCCTATATTTAATTGTCTTCCCAATTCAGAATAATTTCCAGCTTTTTCGATAGCTTTTCCAAAAAATCTTTTTTGAAAATTTTTGTCTAATCTTACATAATGTCCTTCATATAAATCATACCAATTAATTAAAGTTTTGACAGAAGGTGTTGATTTCAAATAGTTTTGGATGATTTGATTAAATTCCATTCCAATCCTTTGGATGGATTAACTTGTTTATAAGTCTAGCGCACACACTTGTCGCATGTCGCATACTCAAAGAATTTACGACACTGAGAAAAAATTTCCGAAAACAAAATTTTTAGAATAATTTATATATTTCATTGATTTACTATAATGCATGTCAGGTCCAGGAGAAGGAAAACATAAGTTAAAAGTTAAGGCTTATATACACAAAAAAGGGAAAAGCAGAGCAAGAATAACCCACCTAGACATAGAAGGTGATATTTCTGAGATAATCAAACCAGGGAAACTACATTCGTAAAAGGTAAACCTGGCGGAGTTTTCATAGCCCTGAAGAAAGAAATGATCCAAAGGGCTGAAAATATCATAGGTAAAAAAAGAAAGGTTTAAAAATCGTTATATATCATTAAAGCATGATGGACATTATTCAAGGTTATTTAACACTTATCGACCAATACGCTAATCACCCTCAAATAGGGTTTCTAATTCAGAATAAGATAATCTACACAATAGCAATCTTCATAGCATTCTTCATATTTGCATACGTTCTCAAATTTATATTAAGACACATAATCCCAAGATTTACAGAAAAAACTAAGACAAAAATTGATGATTTAATAATTGAAAGGACACAAAAACCAGGAATGTACTTGATAATGATTCTTGGTTTATACATAGCATTACTACCTTTAGGACTGTCAGAAAGTATAAGCGGAGTTGTGAACAAAATTCTTTTATCCTTAGCAATAATCTGTATAATACTTATAGGTGTAAGAATCATAGATACCCTGATAGATATTTGGGGGACTGAATGGGCCCAGAAGACAGAAAGTACAATAGATGATGCATTATTACCATTATTCCACAAAACATCAAAAGCCCTATTCGCAATATTTGGCATAATATTTATATTAAAAGTATGGGGCTTTAACGTAGGAGGTCTTCTAGCAGGAGTGGGTATAGCCGGAATGGTTTTAGGTCTTGCTCTGAAAGATAGTCTTGCAAATATCTTTGGCGGAGTCTCGATGGTATTAGATAAAAGTTTGAAAGTTGGAGACAAGGTAAAAATTGGAAACGATGTTGGAACTATACAAGATATAGGGTTAAGGAGTACAAAACTAAGAACTTATGATAACGAATTGTTGACAATACCTAATGGAAATTTAGCCAACGCAACCATAGTGAACTATGTTACACCTGATGAATCACACAGAGCAAAAGTACTATTCTCAGTAGGATACGGATCAGACCCTGAAAAAATCAAAAAGATTGTAATGAAAACCATAACAAAACCACCTATTGAAGAGGCTGTATATGATGAATATCAAGAACCTAATGTAGTATTTACAGAGATGGGCGATTCAGGCCTTATGTTCACAGCATTGTTATGGTCAACCTGGACAAAAAGTTATGGTGTAAAGCTAGAGATGACTAAAAGAATATACAAAGCATTGAACAAGTATGGTATTGAGATACCATTCCCAACAAGAACAGTATACATGCATAATGTAAAACCTAAGAGAAGAAGGAAGAAATAATTCTTTTTCTTAAACCAAGGGATCCGAAGTCAGAAGTTTTTCTAAAATATTTTCTAAGAATCTTTTTCTCTCATCATTATTAGTCTTTAGTTTGCTTGAATTGATACTATATTTTCCTTTTCTTTTAAAAGCTAAAGTAAATAATCCATTAGTAAAACTAGGATATATTCCTAAACAAACATAGTTTTCTTTTTCAATAATTTTTAATTGTGCTGTTGAACTTGGATTGGAAAGGTCTACTTCAATATAGTCATCAAGAAGTTCAGTACCTTGTTTTTTATCATTTTTCATAAATTGAGGTAATATTTTAATATCCAAATAGCGTTTTTTTATTTCTTTTTCTAATATACCTTTATAGCTTACAGGGAAGGTAATTATTTTCTCAGTCAATGGTTTGCAGAGTACAAGCTCTCCATTAGAACTACCTTGATTAAAAACAGAATCCTCATCTGTATAAGCATCATTACGGTTTAGTGTGATTCCTATAGGTTTAAACGCTTGACTATACAACTTTTGACTTCCTAAATGCTGCATTACAGTATAACACGCAATGTGAGTTAGATTTTTTTTATTTTCACAGAATTTTAATCTTTCTTGGAATATTTCTCTACCAAAACCTTTATTTCTGTATCTTGGATCTACTACTAGTGAATCCAAAATAGCTATGTCTTTGATTATTCTTATTCCTCCATGACCTATTATTTCCTTATCATTTTGAAGGATAAAAGAGTGGTATTCATTTTTAGCTAAATTATCCTCCAAGCTCTTTTTACCATACTTAATCAAACTATGAGATTTGTAGACTTTTTTGAATAAGTCAATTATCTGTTTTGCATGTTCTGGCTTTGCTTCTAAAGTTTTAGTCATTTTTTCTCACGTGACAGGGGCTTATAATTTCAAACCCTATGGATTCTAGGCATTTTAACCATTCCAGACCATTTATCTT
>JAHIPG010000110.1 GCA_018894775.1 Nanobdellota archaeon | reverse complement strand
GATAGATAGAGAGAAGGCTAAAGAGAATATTAAAGAATTTCTTACAGGTGATACTATAGAAGAAGAATGGAAAGAAAGACCAGAAAGACTAATCCTCCCTACAAAAATCATCAAACCATTAAGAACACAAAAACTCATAATACAACAGATGCAAGGAGCAGCAGAAGCATATTACTTCTGGATACTAAACTTCCTGAGAAACGAGAACGCATTAGCATACCAGGTAGAAAAAACATCTGACGTATTCACGGCAACCGAAGCGTCAACATACTTCAGCTCAATAGAACAAAGAAAAGAAGCACAGATGAGAAATGTGAGCCAGTACCAAGCAACAATTGGCCAACTGACAAAAAACCTATTCCAGATGATAAGAGAGATGAGAGTCATAGATGAAAGAAGAGACTACTACGAAAAAAGCAAGAAAGGAGATGAGTCAGCTGAGGTAGCTTTAAAAGGAATATGGACCAGCATGGTAGAAGGCGGAGCAGAAAATCCAAGCTCAGTCATGGGACTAAGCAGAAAACTAGGCTTTGTAATAGTTCCAGATCTATTCTTCAAAATCAACCCAAAAAAAGGAAGCAAAGGTGTAGATAGAGAAGTCAACGCATTAGGAGACGAAGGAATAAACGTAAGAGTAAGAAGCATACTAAAACAAAAACTGATGCAATACTACCTCTGGAAAGAAAGAACAGGACAAGAACTCAAATGGAGAAGAACATTCATACTAAAAAGCATGGCTACAACATACCATTCAATAAAGATGTATACTCACTGGTTAAAACCTTATCTCAGAAACATAAGAAAGCTCCAGATGGCAAACATAGAAAGCCCTGATCTGGTAACAGCATTCGAATCAAGCTATATAGACCTAGAACTATTCGCAACAAAAGACAAATATGAGGCTTTAACCCCAATGGGAAACGTAGAAAGAAAATACTCAAAATACTTCCCATGCATACTCGTAAAATTCAACTATGTAACAAGGCCAGAAATGGCATTCCAACAAGAATACCAGCACAGAGGAGCAATGCACTCAGGAAGAACAACAATAACAATAGAAGGATATGTGCTAACTAAAGACCAGCTGGACCAATACAGACAGAAAAGAGAAGATGAAGACATGGAACTTATACAATCTGTGGAAGATTCAGTAGAAGCGCTAGGGGATGACATGAAAAAATATCTTGAGGAAGCAGGCGAATTCGCAAAAACAGGAAAAGAAAAAAAGAAGAAGGAAAAAGGAATGACAGAAGGAATACTGGAGCCTTTCACAGCAATAATCAGCGGATTCAAAGACATACTCGGCGGACTAAAAGGCATAGGACCAGAGAAAAAAGTCGGCGGTAAAAAACTAAGCGAGCTAGAATCAGACCAGGAAATGGCTGCAGCAAAAGCAGTATCAGCACACGTCTACGTAGTATATGATGTATTCAAGAAATCAAACGGAATGCTCAGCTGGTAGTACTATTTTAAATTCTTAATATCCCTAGTCTTTACAGGAACATCCTTATACTGGACTTTAAGTTTACCCATACTAGAATTTATAGAAACTTCTCTTGAAACTTTCTTCTTGCCTATTGGAACATACAATCCTCTAGAGTTCTTCTCAAAACCATATATGTCATGTTGAGAAAGAAGAGAGTTACCTTCCAATCTGAAACCAATATCTCCGCCGAGAACAAAGTTAGCATTACATAAGTCAACCCCAAGCTCTCCACCATGAGTAAAGATACCATGGATATCACCCATAGTCTTCATGATCCTAACATCCAAGTTGACATCCTTAGGCAAAGAGATATGACCTTCAAAACCTTTTACAGACAGGTAATCACCTAAATCGTTAGGAGTTTCTCTTGCCCTACCCTCAAAAATTATCTCATCAGAATCATTGATATCTAATTGAAGTCTACCAATATCTGATAATATGTGCAATCTTTTTCCATTATGTGCCTTATAAGTTTCTTTATTAACATCCTTATAATCAACATCCTTGTTACGTTTGCCTTTGATTTTAATACCGCCGAGATCACAAACAAAACTATTATCATCTTCGCTTGAAACAGTCTCTTCATAAACATTCCCATTAATGTTTACCTTTGTCTTTACTGTAAAAGAACCCCCAGCACCTTTCATGATAGTGTCCTTGAAAATATCCCTCATCATCTCTTCAAGACCGCCACCAAAAACTGCTCCAAAAATATCCTCAAAGTTAAAAGAAGCACCCAAGTCATACTCTTTTCTTCTTTGTGAATCATTAAGAACTGCATAAGCCTCTGCGACTTCCTTAAACTTTTCTTCACAAACCCTATCACCTTGATTACGGTCAGGATGATACTTAAGAGCAAGCTTTCTGTAAGCAGATTTTATTTTTCCTTTATCAGCATCCTTATCAATGCCAAGAGTCTTATAATAATCTTTATTCATTTTATTTAACCTCTTCAATCTTATCTGCTGTATAAAGCAAATGTGTTCCAGAATAATCTGATATTAAAACATGTAATCCAGGAATGACACCTTCATAAACATCAGGCATATCTTTTACTGTGTTAAGATCGCTTGCCCTTTGAAACATTTCAAAAGCGCCAACACTGCTGCTATATATTCTTGCCTCTAAATCTCCTTCTGGAGAATTAGGAGCAATGCCATCTAAACCTTTAACAATATACTTATCCTTATCTTTAGTTTCCTTGATTGTTATATTCCCAACTTTGTATGTTTTCATTCTTTAGATTTATCATAAAGGACTAAAGTTTTATCTTCAAGTATTTCATACTTTTTGAAAGGGCTAGGATCTGGATCCTTTTCTTTCTGGCATGTTATTATTTTTATGACATCTTTAAAGGTTATATCATCCAGCTTTTTGAACTTAAAAGGAATATTTTCTAGAATTATTTCATCCTTGTAATCTTTTGGCATAAATGTTTTCCATCCTGTCCTTTCCCGTTTTCCTTCAATAATATTAAGTAAAGTATCGTATGTTGGATCATCTGATTTTATGTGCAATTCCATCGTATAAATTTCCTTAGTTTGTTATTACTTTAAAGTGATGATATATAAACGTTTCGCTTATAAAAACCGAAAGATTTATAAATAAAAATCACTACTTATAGGTAGTTAATATTTAATACCAGGGAGTTCTTGAAAAAAGAGAGGGATAAACCAAAACTATATAAGGTAAAAACACCAATTTTATAGTATAGGTAGGGGTATAAAATGGCATTTGACTCAGATTATTGGCATGCGCTGGACAAACAATCAGCCCAGAACCTGGATGTAAGCCCAAAAGATATAGGTATTAGTATGGGCGCAGGAGACGTTCTACAAGGCATACAATCAGCAATAAACATGGGTGCAGGCACAGTAGAATTAGGCTTCACAGGAAGAGCCAAAGGAAGCCTAGGACAAGGCTCAACAACCCCTGAAATGTTCGGAACAGACAAAAGAGAGGCAATAAGACAATTATCAAAACTTAATGATATAAATGTAACTACCCACGCAAGCATAGGTGTAGGTAATCTTTCAGGAATGGGGCAGAGAGGATTTGAAAGACAAACGCAGGCAGATACATTAAATGAAATAAAAAGGACAGTAGACTTCGCAGCAGATACAACACAAGGAGGATCCATAACAGTACACACATCAGAATTCCCAAGAACAGTTAAAGGACAATACGAAGGATTTGAACTATATCCTGAAGAAGAGAAAAAAGCACCAATCTATCTTGTAGATAATGTTACCGGAGAGATCAAACAAGCTATAACAAGAGACACCCAGTTACCATTTGAACAAAAAGATGAACATGGAAATATAATAACAAATGAAAAAGGAGAGCCAGAAGTAAAACTTATGGATTTTGACCAATTCAGAAGATGGAAAAATAAAACAGAAGGTGTAGAGTGGGATGATGAGACAGCCGCACAAGAATTCTTCAGATCACAATTATCACAAAGAAAAGAACAGATGAACTTCGAAAAAAGAAGATGGGGTCACACAGTCAAAGAGATGAAAGAACAGGTAGATCAATTTGAAGCTGTAGAAAAATCAATAGATAATCTTTATCAGAGAGATCCTGAAGCTGCAAAATACAACGCAATGAAATGGGCAGAACAAATGAGAGCAGCACCAAGCCCAACAGATGAAGAAAAATACAAAGACTTCCTTGAAAATCCTATCAAGTATCTAAAAGAAAAGAAAAAGGATTTTGAATACCAGAAAAAATACTATGAAGACGCTGTAGTCTCTTATGCAAAACAGGAAAAACAGATGGACCAAGAGATGGAAAGAATAGTACCAATATCCCAAGTAGGAATGGAAAGAACATCAGAAACCTTAGCAGATGCAGCAATATACGCATGGCAAAAAGAACAAGCACAAGATTTACCAGAACCATTATTCATAGCACCAGAAAACATATTCCCAGAATCCGGATACGGCTCACACCCAGAAGAACTAAAAGAAATGGTCCTTGCAGGCAGAAAAAAAATGGTAGAAAAACTACAACAAAGAGGAATGTCAGAAGGAGAAGCAAGACAAATAGCAAAGGGCCATATCAAAGCAACATTTGACATAGGCCATGCTTACACATGGAAAAAATTCTTCCAGGCAGAAGAAGGAGAAAGTTTTAAAGATACAGAAAAAAGATTCAACAAATGGCTCCTGAAAGAAGTAGATAAGCTAAATGAAGAAGGAATAATAGGTCATGTTCACCTATCAGATAACTTCGGATATTATGATGAACATCTAACACCCGGAACAGGATCAGCCCCAATAAAAGAATTCGTCAAGAAGATGAGAGAAGCAGGACATACAGATCCAATGATAGCAGAAGGAGGAGCGCAGGCAACAGAAGAGTATTACCAAGCTATGACCGGCAGTTGGAAACATCTCGCAAGATCCCCAATGTATAGGACACAAAAGTGGAGCGATATAGAAGACTCATATTTCGGACAGACTTCTTCGCCAACATATATGGTCGGCAAGTACGTCCCATCACAAGAATATATAGGCACAGAGAAAGGAGCACCTTTCTGGACAGGCCTAGGACTAGAATAATCAAAAAAAGAAGGTGATAAAATGAAGTTCAATATTGAAAAAAAAGAGAGGGAGACAGATATACATTTTCCTGAAGTAGAATTCAATATAGCGAGAGACTTTGCTAAAAGAGCATACCAAGAATTTGGCACATTCATAAAAGCATTAGTTCTTTTCGGATCAACAGCAAAAGCCAGCTTTGGAGAAGAGCAGAAAAAGATGGCAAAAGAAGGAGATATAGATGTTCTGATAATCCTTGATGATGTAAGCCTTAACCTATCAAGAGAGTTGACACAAACATACAGAGTAGTCATGGAAAAGATACTTTCAGATATGCCAAACGGTGAAAGATTACACTTACAATCAATGAAATTCACAAGTTGGTGGGAATATGTAAGAGCAGGAGATCCTGTGGCAATAAATGTTCTAAGATATGGAATATCACTAATAGACACAGGAGTATTTGACCCTTTACAATCATTATTAGACAATGGAAGGATAAGACCAACAAGAGAAGCGATACATACATACTTTGTCATGGCACCAGCATCAGTTCATAGAGCAAAAGACCACCTTCTGAGCGCTATGGTAGACCTATACTGGGCAAGTGTAGATGCAGCACATGCAGCACTAATGTCTTTAGGAGAAATACCTCCCAGTCCAGACCATGTTGCAGACCTGCTCGAAACAAAGATGGTAAAAAAAGGAATAATCAAAAAAGTACACGCTGACATAATGAGAAACAACTACATAGTCTTCAAAAAGATAATCCATAGAGATATAAAAGAGGTAAGTGGAGCAGACTACGACAAGTTCAAGAAGAACACAGAAATATTCGTAAATGAGATGAAGAAATTCTTGGACAAGAAAATGATGAGCGTGCGTTAATACATATCCTGATCATTGACTTCAAGTATGGATTTTGCCAATTTTATACGTTCTAGATTTCCATCTGGTCTAATAACATATTTGATTAAAAGTTCAACATTATTAATATCTAACTCTTCTTTCCAATCAATACTATTGTCTGTTTGGATAATCTTTGGCTTTATCTGATAAAGATTAATACTATCCACTTCTTTAGTCTCATCATCAATATTAATCTCGGTAAAATAACCATGATCTAAGCTGCCAGCATTTAAAACAACAGCTAAGCCATCTTCTGTTTTTACATTAGAAGCTCCCACCCCTCCATGCATATGGCCACAACAAATCAGTTTAGTAAAACCCTGCTTAACGTATGCGGTAAGACCGGGGCTTCCTTTGAACATGGCCTGTTTAGTCTGCGGATGCTGCATCGGAGGATCCCTCTTAGCTAATCCAATATCCATCTCATTGCCTCTAGGAGGAATGTGTGTAAAAGCAATATCAGGCTTCTCTTCAATCAAGAAATTGAAAACTTCTGAGATAGTTGTCCTCATCCTGCTGACATACTCTTTGAATGGGACTGTTATCTCTAACGGGATACCTTCTATTGCAATGTCTCCCCTTTCAAAATCATTAGCTCCCCCAAAACAAGAAATTATCAACCCATCTTTATCTAAAGTTTTTCTATGAATATCTTTATCTTTAAGGCTAGTTTCCTGTATATCCTTATCATAATTACCTGGCAAAACATGATAATTTACACCAGATCTATCTAAAATATCCTTTATACAATCATACTGAATGTCCATATTACCTTCAGCGAAATCAACAATACTAAGATAATAATCAACTATATCTTCAATGTTATCAAATTCACGGTCTAATTTAAATTCTTTAAGTTGCTCTATATCATCTTCTGATAACTCCTCAGGAGGGTTTTGACTAATTTTTTCAGCTACAATATAGACAGCACGAGTCATATCATAAATATTGCTCAATCTCTGCATACCCTCTTCATGCCGTTGAGCATAATCAAAAAGGAATCCAAAAAGGTTTTGATATTTTTCCAAAGTATAAGGTTCATAAATAGGTATATCCCTAACAAGAATCCTCTGATTTGTTTCAGGATGAATACCAATACCTTTTTTTAGAAAACCAAAATCAACAAGATCTCCAGAAACTACAGCCATATCAGGAGTATTCTCTTTAGTATATTCCATAACAATATTAAGATTGTCTACGGCTGCGTGTACGTCTGATATGTATAGGATTTTCATTTTTTAATGAATTGTCCTGCTCCAATTATCTTGCTCTGTTGTATCTGTTCTTCTAAAGGAAGATGCTTGAACTCATCCCCTTTCTCTTCCTGACCTATGAAATACTGTATATCTTCCTTAATTTGACCATATAATCTTGAAAGTTGATAGCTTTGCTCTGAAGGGTCTCTCATCTTCATAGCTTGATTGTATTGTATCAAATACGTATTCTTCCTTAAGTCATCAAATTCCGTAATCTCCTCGATTTTCTCCATATCCCTTAAAGAGAAATACTGTTCTGTTAACCTATGCTGAGGATTCTCTAATTTTTTAGCCAATTTTGTGTTTAATCTTTTAGGTTTTCTTTTTAGAATTTGATCAGAATACTTTTTAAGATTTTTATCACTATCTATTATCTTTTTTCTTGACTTTTTGTCAAGATTAAGATACTTCATTAAATCATTGATGTTTATCATTTTAAAAAAATAAAAAAAAGAAAAGCTAAAAAGTTAGCTCTACTTGTCTGGATGCATGATGTCACCCATAGCTTTTGTACCTGCTGCTACGTAGTGCTGCATTTGTTCTTCAAAATCCATATCTGCAAACCTGTCACCCATTAAGTCTTTACCTACGAAATACGCTGCTTCCTGTTTGATCTGACCAAACAATCTTGATGCTTGGTGATGGTAATCAGCTGGATCTTTTTCTTTTTTAAGTCTTTCTAGCTGCATTTCGTATTGTACTTGCCTTAGTTCGTCGAAACTCTCAATTTTTTTCAAAGCTGCTGGATCTTTCTTAGATTCCATATAAGCTTTTGTTAAGGTTTCAACAAGTGTCGATTTTTTATTTTCTTCCATTTTATTTCCTCCTATCCCATGGTTTAAGAGTGGGAAAACCTCTTTTCTTTTTGTATCTATATTTTGTAATTACTATAATTGTTACTACTATACTGTAGTAATCCATATATAAAGGTTTCGCTTTTTACCCCTGGTAATCGGCTTCTAGAAGCCCTGAAATACTCAAATTTGAGCACTAGAAAGGATGTTCTGAAGGTATTTAAGGCTTTCTGGAATGGGATTTAGTTGGCTTTGTTAATATAATCTTTTAAGATATTTAAGTTATTCCTATCCCAAACGTAAGGTCCATCTAACATATTATCTATAACCCATTTAGCTTGATTTAAGAAAACTTTATCATGATTCCCTTGTCTTTTAGTAAAGGTTCCTGCAATCCTAAGGTTAACAAATAAAGCACCATAGTTATATTCTAAATAATATTGATTCTTATCCTCTTGATTCAAGCCTTT